>DATBAA010000690.1:0-15272 GCA_036271755.1 Myxococcales bacterium
ACCCTTCGTCGCTTTGACCGAAACCTTCGAGGCAGCCGGCGAGCCTTCGAAGCGGGCGGCGCGGGCGGCCAGCTGCTCGAGCGCGAGGCCCAGCGACTGCTGCGGTGTCTTCTTCTGATCCTCGGCGACGACGCCGAAGGCGATGATCCAGGCGTTGTCGCCGTCGCGGACGAAGTAGTGGTCGACGTCCTGATCTTCCGGATGGACCGGCGACCGCTCCACCCAGCCGGCGGTCATCATTCCGCCGGCCGTCGAGGCGCCGTCGTCCGCCTGCCCGACGAAGAAGACGTTCTGCGGCCGGAGCCCCGAGTGGCCGCACGCGCAGAGCAGGCCCAAGAGCAGCGCGGAGGCGCCTCTCATTTGGGGTCGAGCCGGATGCGGCGGACCAGCTCGCGGGCTTCTTCCAAAGGAGGATCGCCGGCCTTGGCGGCGGCGATGACCACGACGGCTTCGTCCTTGCGGTCCTTCTTCACGGCCGCATAGACGATGAGCTTCGGATCGTCCTGGCCGATGAGCCGCTCGGCCGTGTCCGGCGGAGCTTCTCCGACGGGCAGCTTGGGCCCCGAGACGCGCAGCTTCGCGCGCAGGTCGACGGGCAGGTTGGCGAAGGTGCTGGCCTCGATGACCGCCAGCTGCGCGTCATACTGGACGAGCTGCTCGGCGGAGTAGCCCATCTCGCCGTGGGTCAAGAGCTGCGTCTCCACGAAGATCAGCGCGCCGTCCTCGCGGGAGAAGTAGAAGTCGCCGTCGATGAAGCCGCGCCTGGGGTTGCCGGAGGTCCAGCCGGGGCCCATCAGCTCGCCCGTGGGAAGCTCGGCGACGGAGTAGTGGCGCAGACCGGGCGGCCGCCAGCGTCCGTCGGCGTGGGTCGCGCCAGGGTGCGCGCAGGCGGCGGCGGTCAGGAGCGCGGCGAGAGCGGTCTTGCGAAAGGACATTATTTCTTCTTCGCCGCCGGCGGCGCGAGGAAGCTCAGGTTGTCGCCCGTGCTGGGCGGCGGCTCGGAGGCCTGCGGCTCGCCGCGGATGTGATCGACGATGGACCTGTGCGTCTCCAGGATCGACGTCATCTGCTGCAGGAAGGACGCCTTGCTGCGCTTGAGCTCGTCGATCTCCTGGATGAGCTGCATGCGCCGCGACTGCGCGTTGGCGATGATCTTCTCCGCCTGCAGCTCCGCGTCCGAGAGGACGATGTCCGCCTCTTTGCGGGTGTGCGACTTCATCTCTTCCGAGAGCCGCTGGGCGGTGGTCAGGGTCGCTTGCAGGAGCTGCTCGCGGTCGCGGAACTCGGTGATGCGGGCCTCGCGGCGGCGCAGCTCCTCGTCCTGCTTGTTCACCTTGCGCGCCAGCTCTTCCATTTCGGAGGCGCAGAGCTCGAGGAAGGCGCGCACGTCCTGCTCGTCCAGGCCGCCGAACCGCGCCTTGCGGAACGTCTTCTGCTGCAGGTCGAGAGGGGTCAGCTTCATGGCTCCGTCACTACATCCGTCGTCAGGGTTTGATTCCGCGGCCCGGCAGGCTCTTGCCTGGTCGGCGGTTCCGCGGCTTGCACACCGGCCCGTCCGGCTGCTTTCACGCGGTACATCGCTTCGTCTGCCTTGCGCAACAAATTCTCCGGATCGCGGGCGTCGTCCGGGAAGGCCGCCACGCCGACGCTGGCGGTCAGGTGGATGGGCCCGCGCGCCTCGCTGCGCAAGAACGGCTCGCGCCCGATCTGCCCGCAGATGCGCGTGGCCGCAGCCACCGCCTGGTCCTTGCTGGTCTCGGGCATGAGGATGACGAACTCGTCGCCGCCATACCGGACCGGCACGTCGGTGGAACGCAAGGTCTTCAAGAGCAGCTTGCCCACCTCGTGCAGCACCTGCGAGCCGGCCGGATGCCCGTAGGTGTCGTTGACGCGCTTGAAGTGATCGAGGTCGAAGAAGATGAGCGAGACCGGGTGTCCGAAGCGGGTGGCGCGCACCACCTCGTTCTCCAGCTGGCGCTTCATGTGGCGTGAATTGAAAAGGCCGGTGTGATCGTCCTGGACCGTCAGCTCCTGCACCTTGTGGAAGTTGCGCGCGTTCTCGATGGCGATGGCCGCGAACTCGCCCACCGTGGTGAGGATCTTGAGGTCCTCTTCCTTGAAGACGTTGTCGCCCGCGCCGTTCACCAGCTCGATGACGCCCAGCATGCGGCCCTTGAAGGCCAGCGGGACGGCGAGGATGGAGCTGGTCTCGAAGCGCGAGGCCTCGTCGAAGCGGGAGGCGAAGCGGGTGTCCTTGTGCACGTTGGGGACGAGCAGCCCTTTGTTGTGCTGAGCCACCCAGCCGGCGATGCCTTCTCCGGGCAGCACGCGCAGACCCAGCAGCTGATCGGAGCCCGAGCCGACGGCGGCGTGGAAGAAGAGCTCGCCGGTGTTCTCGTCCTTGAGCAGCACCGACCAGTTGCGCGGCTTCAAGAGCTCTGAGACCTTGGCGAGGATGACGTGCATCACCTCGCCGGTGTCCAGGGAGGACGTCAGCGCCTTGCCGATCTCGTTCAAGATCGCGAGCTCGTCGACCGTTCGCTGCAGCTCGCGGAGGAGATCCTGACCCCGCATGGGCAGGGACTCTAAGCCCGCCCGCTGCATCGCGCCAGATACGTGCTTGTAGGCAAAAGAGGAAAACGGTACCTGAGGCTCGTGCGCATCGTGTTGGCATCGGCGTCGCCCAGGCGGCGGGAGTTTTTGGAGAAGCTGGGCCTCGCCTTCGAGACGATGGCTCCCAAGCTGGATGAAACTTTATTGCCCGGCGAGAATCCGCGGGCCTATGTCGAGCGCCTGGCGCGCGCCAAGGCCCTGGCCGGCGTGGGCGAGGGCGTGGTCTCGATCGGCGCCGATACGACGGTGGTGGCGGGCGGCGAGATCCTGGGGAAGCCGCGCGATGCGGAGGACACGCTGCGCATGCTGCGGCTCCTCTCCGGCGAGTGGCACGAGGTGATCACCGCGGTGTGCGTGGCCAGCGCGGCGGACGTGGCCGACGTGATCAGCGTGCGGACGCGGGTGAAGTTCGCCGCCATGAGCCCGGCGCAGCTCGAGTGGCTGGCGCGCTCCGGAGACGGCGACGACAAGGCCGGCGCCTATGCCATCCAAGGTCTCGCGGGCGCGTTCATCGAGCGCATCGAGGGCAGCGTCTCCAACGTCGTCGGCCTGCCGCTGACCGAGACGCTGCAGCTTCTGCAAGACGCCGCGGCCGAGCTGCCATGGTGAGCGCCGGGCTTGCCGAAGTGAGGCAGCGCATCGCGGAGGCCTGCGCGCGCGCGGGACGCGAGGCTGCTTCGGTGACGTTGATCGCGGTGAGCAAGACCAAACCTCTCGAGCTGCTGCGCGAGGCCATCCAGGCGGGGCAGCACAGCTTCGGCGAGAACTACGCGCAGGAGTTTCGCGACAAGTTCGAAGAGGAGCCGGGGCTCGACTGGCACTTCATCGGCGCGCTGCAGACCAACAAGGTGAAGTACGTCGCGGGCAAGGCGGCGCTGGTCCACACCTGCGATCGTCTCTCGCTGGCGCAAGAGCTCGCCAAGCGCGGGCCGGGCCAGCGGGTGCTGCTGGAGATCAACATCGGCCGCGAGCCGCAGAAGGCCGGCGTGCTGCCCGAGGATTCCGCGGCGCTGCTCGAGCAGGCGCGCGCGCTCGGGCTGCGCTGCGAAGGCTTGATGTGCATTCCGCCGGCCGAAGGCGACCCGCGCGTGCACTTCCGGGCGCTGCGCGAGCTGGCTTCCAAGCTGGGCCTGCGCGAGCTGTCCATGGGCATGAGCGCCGACTACGAGGCCGCCATCGAGGAGGGAGCCACCATCGTCCGCGTCGGCACGGCCATCTTCGGATCCCGCGCGTGACGGCGCGCGAGGCTTCGAAGGCTCTGCGCAAACTCGGCAGCCCCGAAGCAGCCGAAGCGTCGGCGCGGTTCTTCAAGCAGAGCTACTCCGCGCACGACAAATTTCTCGGCGTGGCGGCGCCCGCGCTGCGGCAGGTGGCGAAGCAGTTTCGCGAGCTGCCGCTGGCGGAGACGGAGAAGCTCCTGCAGTCGCCGTTCAACGAGGAGCGCGCGCTCGCGCTGGTGCTGCTGGGCGAGCGCTATCCGCGCGAATCAGATGAAGTATACGAGCTATACATGCGCAACCTGAGCCGGGTGAACAACTGGAACCTGGTCGACGCGTCGGCGCCCTACATCCTGGGCCAGCACGTGCTGACGCGCAGCCGCAAAGTCCTCGACCGCCTCGCCCGCTCGAAAGAGTTGTGGGAGCGGCGGGTGGCGGTGGTGGCGACCCAGACCTTGATCCGCGGCGGCCAGTTCGACGACACGCTGCGGCTCTGCGCGAAGCTGCTCGAGGACCCGCACGATCTGATGCACAAGGCCTGCGGCTGGATGCTGCGCGAGGTGGGCAAGCGCGACGAAGCGGTGCTGGAAGGCTTTCTCAAAGCGCACGCCGCGAGGATGCCCCGGACCATGCTGCGCTACGCGATCGAGCGCTTTCCGCCAGAACGCCGCAAGGCGTGGCTGACCGGCCTTGCCTATGCCCCGGCGCGCCGCTAAAAGCGCGGCATGCCTTCCATCGTGGACACCAAGTTGAACGCGGAGATCACGGCCTTCAACGAGCGCGGTCAGCTGGGTCCAGACCCGCTGGCGGCCCGTTACGGCGAGCGCCGCGCCGCCTACTCGCTCTTCGCGCGCATGCTCTCCGACGCGGACATCGAATCGCTGCGGCCGTACATCTTCTGCTACCGCACGCTGCCCTCGAAGGAGAAGATCACCGTCCGCAACTTCATCAACGGCGAGTGGCGCGCCCCGGCCTCCGGCGAGCACGCCGCCATGACCTGCCCGGCGGACAAGCGCGTCGCTTTGTTCGACGTGCCAGCCTCGGGAAAGCAGGACGTGGAGCAGGCGCTGGCCGCCGGCGACGCCACCTGGAAGTCGCTCGCCTGGGCTGAAGAGGGCCTCGCCTACCGCAAGCAGGTGGTGAAGAACGTCTCGCGGATCTTGAACTACTACACCGAAGAGTTCTGCCATGAGATCCGCCAGCAGATCCCCAAGACGAAGCTCGAGTCGGAGAAGGACTTCTTCGAGGCGAAGCGCGCCTGCGATCACCTGGAGGGCAGCTTCGAGGCGGCCATCAAGGGCGAGATGGTTCCAGACATGTTCGCGGGGCAGCGCTTCTGGCGCGACGCTTTCTTGCCCGCGGGCCTCGCGGCCATCATCACGCCGATGAACTTCATCTGGGGCATTCCCATGATTCACCTCGCGGGCGCGTACCTGGCGGGGTGCCCGTGGATCTTGAAGGGCCATCCCTTCTCGGCGCTGACCAACACTTCGATGGTGCGCTGTTTCCTGGCCGCCGGCGCGGACCCGCGCTTCCTGCAAAAGATCGAAGGCTTTGGCAAAGGCATCGCGCAGGTGGCGACCGACCATCGCGTGGCGGTGGTGGCGGTGACCGGATCGTCCGAGACGGCGCGCAGCATCTCCAACGGACGCGGCCTCGCGCGGACGCGCTTCGAGGGCGGCGGCTGCAACTGGTCGTACGTCGACGACGGCTACTCGGACGAGGACTTGAACAAGATCGCCGTGCGCCTCACCTACGCCAAGCTCGGATTGTCGAGCCACAAGTGCACCGGCCTGCACGGGGTCTGCGCCTCGCGCGGGACCTTGGACAAGTTGGTGCCGCTCATCGCCGCCGAGATGGATCGCTGGCAGGCGGCCGATCCGCGCGGAGACGCTCCCGACAAGACGCTGGGACCGCTGATGGTGCACAAGGCGCAGACGGTTTTGGATCTGGTCGCTGCCGCGCGAACGGCGGGCCTGAAGGTGGTTCGCGACAGCGGCCGGGCGGCGGGCGAGTACGGGCAGAACGCCGAAGCGGTGAAGCCGGCCATCGTCGACGGCGTGACTCCGGAGACGCTGCTCAAGCACGACTGGGACGGCAAAGGAGTCAAAGAGTACAAGATCGCCACCACCGAGCTCTTCATGCCGGTGCTGGTCTGCATGGCGCTGGGCTCGTTCGAAGAGTTCGTACGCTTCTCGCTGTTCGAGAACCCGCACGACCTGGCCACCTCCATCTGGACCCGCGACGACAAGAAGCTGACCCGCGCGCGGCGGACCATGGCCGGCATGCTCAAGGAGAACGACGGCACCGACAGCGCGCTCGAGTGGGAGGAGTTCGGCGCCTCGACCATCGGCGAGAGCGGCAACATGGGCGTCGGCGAAATCCAAGCCACGATCTCGATCTATGCCCGCCGGCAGAAGGGCCGGCACTTTGTTTTCTAACGCTCGGTCGCCCCTCGACTTCTAGATGCCGCGTATTTCCCTGGATGGGCAGTTTGTCGAGGCGGAGCAGGGCGACACCGTCGCCGAGGCGCTGCTGCGTGCGCGCATCACCACCTTCACGCGGTCGATCAAGTACCACCGGCCGCGCGGGCCCTTCTGCTTCACCGGGTCTTGCGGGCAGTGCCTGATGCAGATCGACGGCGCGCCCAGCCAGCTTGCCTGCCGGACTCGCGTCCAGGAAGGGATGAACTGCAAGCGGCAGAACGCGCCGCTGGGGGCCGGCACCGACATCTTCCGCGCGGCCGACTTCGTCTTCGCGGAGGGTTTAGATCACCATCACTTGATGACCGGCTCGCGCATTCTTGGCCTGGTGGCTTTGGAGGTGGCGCGCAGGCTGGCCGGCTTGGGCGAGCTGCCGGTGGCGGCGCAGCCGGCGGTGCCTGGCTCTGTGCGGAAGGCGCGCGTGGTCATTGTCGGCGCGGGGCCGGCGGGGCTCGCGGCGGCGCGCGCTACCGGAGCTTCGGCGCTTTTGATCGAGCGCGAAGATCGCGTGGGCGGCGCGGCGCTCCTGGGGCTGGCTCCGGCGCCGGAAGCTGCCGCGGGCGAGGTGCTGCTGGGCGCGGAGTGCGTGGGTTTGTATAGCAACGATACGAAGCTTCCGGGCAACGCGCTGCTCGCGGTCCGGCGCGCGGAGGGGCTGCTGGTGATCGCGGCCGAACAAGTCATCGTCGCCAATGGGGCGGTGCCGCAGCCGCTCGCGTTTCCCGGCGTCGATCGGCCGGGCGTCTATGCAGCGCGCGGGCTCCTGGGCTTGAAGCTGCGCGTCGGCGAGAAGCTGGTGGTCGCGGGCCTGGGCGACGAGCTTCGCGACTGCGCTGCCGCGCTGCGCTTTAAGGGCTACGAAGTTCTGCGCGAGGTGCAAGCGTCTTCCAAGCTGCGGGCGATGGGAAACCCGGTGCGGGCCTTGGAGGTGGACGGTGAGCGCATCCGCTGCGACGCGGTGGCCATCGCGGCCGGGCCGGCGCCCGCGCACGAGCTCGCCTCTTCGGTGGGCGCGAAGGCCCGCTGGGACTCCGGAATTGGCGGCTTCCCGGTGCAGGTGGAGGCCGACGGCCGCACCAGCGTTCCCTGGCTCTTCGCGGCCGGCCGCGTGGCCGGGCAGGGCGGCTCGCAGGCCATCGCTTCCGGCACTGCCGCGGGGACCGCATGCCGCGAATGAGCGAGAAGGCCATTGTCTGCGCCTGCGAGGACGTCTCGGTCCACGACGTGGAAGACGCCATCGGGCACGGCTTCGGCGACATCGAGAGCCTGAAGCGCTACACCGGCCTCGGCACCGGACCCTGCCAGGGCAAGAGCTGCCAGGCCGCGGCGATGCGCATCTGCGAGCAGCGCAACGCCGTCCCCGTCGAGGCGCGCGTGCCGTTCCGCGCCCGGCCGCCCTTCACGCCTGCCGCGCTCTCGCACTACGCGGGCTTGCCGGACTCCATTGTCGGCGACCGCGTTCCCACCGCCGGCTTGCGCCCGACCTGGGGCGTAGGCGCGCATCCGCTGCAGCCTTCGGGAAAGCTTCCGGACAAGGCCGACGTGGTGATCATCGGCGGCGGCGTCATGGGCCTGGCGCTGGCTTGGAATCTATCCGGCAAGGGATTGAAAGTTGTCGTCCTCGAGCGCGGCTACTTGTGCGAAGGCGCGTCGGGCCGCAACGGCGGCGGCGTGCGCGCGCAATGGGCGACTCCGACGCTGATCGAGCTGGCCAAGGAGTCCATCGACTTCATGGCGGGTTTCGCCCAGCAGCTGGGCATCAACATCTGGCTGCGCAAGGGCGGCTATCTCTTCCTGGCGCACGACGACGAGACCGTCAAACGCATCGAAGAGAGCGTGGCCTTGCAGCGGCGCCACGGTCTCTCGACGCGCGTGGTCTCGCCGGGCGAGGCGGGCGGCCTCGTGCCCGAGCTGGACACTTCGAAGTTCGTGGCGGCGGCCTGGAACCCGGACGACGGCGTGGTCTTCCCCTGGCCGTTCCTCTGGGGCTACGCCGACGGCGCCCGCAAGCGCGGGGCTGTGATCGAGACCTTCACCCGCGTGACGGGCATCGACGTCTCGGGCGGCCGCGTGCGCGGCGTGACGACCGATCGCGGAACCGTGGCGGCCGACCGCGTGGTGGTGGCTGCAGGCGCCTGGAGTCCGACGGTGGCGAAGCTGGCCGGCGTCTCGCTGCCCAACGTCCCTTACCGGCACGAGATCGTCTCCTCCGAGCCGTTGAAGCCCTTCCTGGGCCCATTGGTCTCCATGCTCGGAACCGGCCTCTATTTCTCCCAGTCGATGCGCGGCGAGATCGTCGGCGGCATGGGCGACCCCAACGAAGAGCCCGGCCTGAACCAGAGCTCGTCGCTGCGTTTTCTCACCCGCTACTCTCGCGCGCTGACGGAGATCATGCCGCGCACGGGCGGCGTGAAGCTGCTGCGCCAGTGGGCCGGCTGCTACGACGTGACGCCCGACCATTCGCCCGTGCTGGGTGAGACGCCTGGCGTCGCGGGCCTGCTGCAGATGAGCGGCTTCGTCGGCCACGGCTTCATGATGGCTCCCGCCGTGGCGCGCCGGATGGCCGAATGGATGGGCGGCGCCAAAGACGAGATCTTCGACCGCTTCAACCTCCAACGATTCGCCGACGGCCGGCTAGAAACCGAGACCTTCATCATTGGATGATGGAGCCTGAAGGAGGCGCACCATGCGCTATCTGGCTCTCTTCGCGTTGATGTTGTCGCGTTCTCGATAAAAAGCTGCCGTGAGCACTCTCGACAATGAAGCCATGGTTCATTGCGGAAAAGATCAACGGTCTGCTGGGAGACCCGCGGTTCTCGGAAGCGCTCGCGGGTCACCTTCGCTCAGATACGGCGAGCCAGGCTCGCCTGCCCATCGTTCAGGGCAGACTTGAAGCCCTGATCTGAGAATCACGGGGCGGCGCCGGCCGGGGCGCCCTTGGCCTTTTTCTTCGGAGCGAGGCCTTTGTACTCGAGCAGCGGCTCGATGTCGGGCTTGCCGCCGTAGAACTCCTCGAAGAGCACGCCGGGCTCCTTGGTGCGGCCGCGCGAGAGGATCTTGTCGCGGAACACCTCGCCGTTCTCGCGCTTCAAGCCCCCGTGCTCCGTGAACCACTGGCCGGTGTCTCGCGCCAGGACCTCGCTCCAGACATACGCGTAGTAAGCCGCCGAATAGCCGCTGGCGAAGATGTGCGAGAAGTAAGTCGAGTGATACCTGGGCGGGATGGGCGGATAGTAGACGCCGGCCTTCTTCAGCGCCGCCTCGTCGAAGCCCGCCACCTGATCCGCCGTGGGGATCTGGTCCGCCGGCAGTTGGTGCCACGCCTGGTCAATCAAGGACGCCGCCAGATATTCCGTATTGGAATAGCCCGAATTGAAATTGGTGGTGGCGATGATCTTGTCGAACAGGGCTTTTGGCATGGCCTCGCCGGTTTTGTAATGCTTGGCGAAGTTGCCCAGCACCTTCGGGTCCCGCGCCCACATCTCGTTGAACTGCGACGGGTACTCCACGAAGTCCCGCGGCACGCTCATCGAGAGCAGCGGGTACTTCACGTGCGCGAAGAGCCCGTGCAGGCCGTGGCCGAACTCGTGGAACATGGTCGTCACCTCCTCGAAGGTGAGCAGCGTCGGCTCGCCTTCGGGCGGCTTGTTGACGTTCAAATGATTTGCAGCCACCGGCTTGGTGTCGAGCAGCGAAGACTCGGAGACGTAGGTGTTCATCCACGCTCCGCCGTTCTTGTTGTCGCGCTTGTAGTAGTCGGCGATGTAGATGCCCAGCTGCGAGCCGTCCTTGTCGAGGACGTCGAAGACGCGCAGGTCGTCGCGATACTTGGGCAGGTCTTTGCGCTCTTTGAAGGTGACGCCGTAGAGCTGGCCGGCCGCGTAGAAGACGCCGTCCTCGAGCACGCGGTTCATCTCGAAGTAGGGCTTCGTGTCCGCGTCCTCGAACTTGAAGCGCTGCGCGCGCAGCCGCCGGGCGTAGAACGCCCAGTCCCAGGCCTCGAGCTTGAAGGCTTTCTTGTGCGCCTTCCTGGCCTCGGCATTGATGAGCTTCTGCAGATCCGCGCCGTCCTGCCTGGCCTTCTTCAGCGCCGCGGGCGCGAGCTTGCCCAGCATGTCATTGACCGCCTGCGGCGTGCCGGCGGTCTCTTCGGCCAGCGTGTAGACCGCCCAGTTGGGCATGCCGAAGAGCGCGGCCTTCTGCGAGCGCAGCTGCAGCATCTTCACCGCCACCGAGGTGTTGTCCGCGTCGCCGCCCAGACCGCGCGAGATCGAAGCCTTGAACACCTTCTCGCGCAGCGCGCGGTTCTTCATCTCTGCCAGCACCGGCTGGATGGTGGTGTTCTGCAGCGACAGCACCCACTTGCCTTCCAGTTTGCGCGCCTTGGCGGCCTCTGCCGCCGCGCCGATCTGCTGCGTGGAGAGGCCGTCCAGCTCGGCCTCGCTGTCCACCACCACCGCCGCCTCCTTGGTGGCCTTGAGGATGTTCTGGCGGAACTTCGTCGTCAGCGAGGAGAGCTCCTTGTTCAGCTCGCGCAGCTTCTCCTTGTCGCCGTCGGACAGCTTGGCGCCCGCGCGGACGAAGTTGTTCTCGTAGCGCTCCAAGACTTGGAGGGATTCGGGGTCCAGCCCGAGCTTCTGCCGCGTCTGGTAGAGGCCGTCCACGCGGGCAAAGAGTTTGGCATCGAGAAAGATGGCGTCGCGGTGCGCGGCCTGCTTGGGCGCCATCTGCGTCTCGATCTTCTGCATCTCGGGGTTGGAGTTGGTGCCGTTCAAGTTGCCGAACGTGCGGCTCACGCGGCCCAGGAGCCGCCCAGACTTCTCCAGCGGCACGATGGTGTTGTCGAAGGTGGCCGCCTCGGGGTTGTCGGCGATGGCGCGGACCTCCTTCAGCTGCTCGGCCATGCCCGCCTCGAAGGCCGGCGCGTAGTCCGCGTCGTGAATCTTGTCGAAGGGCGGGTACTCGAGCGGCAGCCGGCTCGGCTGGGCAAACGGATTTCCGTCCATGGGCGATTTCTCGGCGACGGGAGCAGGCGCGGGCGCCGCGACGGCCGGAGCAGGAGGAGCCGCGGCCGGCGTGGGCGCGGGCTCGTTGTGGGCGCAGGCAGCCAGGGCAACGGAGAGGAGAATGATTGAGCGCTTCAAGCGGGCTCCTTGAGAGTTGCGCCTCTCTACACCAACCAATTTGCGATTGTGTGTCCCTCTGGGGCCAATGTTAGACCTTGGAGATATGGCAACCGGTACCAGGCTGGGGTTCATCGGCGCGGGCAACATGGGAGAGGCGCTGCTCAAGGGTCTGCTCAAGACGCAGAAGCCGGAGCAGATTCGCGTCAGCGCGCGGCGGCCGGAGCGCGTCGCAGAGCTGGAAAAGACCTATGGCGTGAAGGGCGGCAGCAACGCCGAGATCGCCGGCTCGAGCGACGTGCTGCTGCTCTGCGTGAAGCCGCAGATCCTCGACCAGGTGCTGCGCGGGCTCGAGGTCTCTCCCAGCACCTTGATCATCAGCGTCGCCGCCGGAGTGCCCATCGCTGCCATCGAGCGCCGGCTGCACCATGGCGCCGGCAGCCCGCCGCGCGTGGTGCGCGCCATGCCCAACACGCCGGCGACGGTGGGCGCGGGAGCCACCGGAATTGCGCTGAGCGAGCACGCCACCGACGCCGACCTGGCCACGGCCAAGATGGTCTTCGACAGCGTTGGCCTGACGGTGGTGCTGGAAGAGTCCCAGCTCGACGCGGTGACGGGCTTGTCGGGCAGCGGTCCTGCGTATCTCTTCCTCATCATCGAGGCGCTCTCCGACGCGGGCGTGAAGGTGGGCCTCTCGCGGCGCGCCTCGATGCAGCTGGCCGCGCAGACGGTGCTGGGCAGCGCCAAGCTGCTCATCGAGAGCGGCCAGCACCCGGGTATGCTCAAGGACGGCGTCACCAGCCCGGGCGGAACCGCCATCGCCGGCCTGCACACGCTCGAGGCGGGCGGCCTGCGCAACGTGCTGATGAACGCCGTCGAAGCCGCGACACGCAGGTCGCGCGAGCTGGGCGAAGAGTTCCTCCGCAAGCTATAGAAGCGGTATGGATCTGTCTGGAATGAAGCTGGCGCCGCAGGGCGCGAAGGCCGGCGACCTGGACGCGCTCGAAGAGCTGCCCAAAGACCTGCGCGACTTCCTCGAGAAGCACAACGGCGGCCTGGGCATGCTGGGCAATCGCCCGCTCGATCTCTGGAGCGCCGCGCAGATCGCCAAGGAGGCCGATTCGCAGGACGTCTCGCTGGCCATTCCGGGGCTCTTGCTCTTCGGCAGCGACGGCGGCGCGGAAGGCTACGGCTTCCTTGCGAGGCTGCAGAAGAAGAACTACGGCCGCATCTCGCTCCTGGCCGCCGGCGCCCACGAGTTCGAGGGGCTCGCCGACACCTTCGACGGCTTCCTCAAGGCGCTGTCGGAGGGCCGCTGACGGCTTGCACGGGCGGGATCAGCGGCGAAAGCGCGGTGCCGTCCAGCTCAACGCCATGATCGGCCAGCAGCGTCTGCAGCGCGTCTTCTGGTTTGGCGAGATTCGAGATGTCGCCCAGCCGCATGAAGCGCACGCCGCCCAGCGCTGACGTCGAGCCGACGGCTTGCAGGCGGAGCAGGGCGCCGTCGGTGGAGAAGGCCAGCCCGGACACCTGGGTGGCGCCCGCGACGGGCAGCCGGGCCACCTCGGCGCCGTTGTCCAGATCGTACAGATGGGCCGCTCCGTCCGGCCCCGCGGCCGCCAGCAGCGCCGACTTGGGTGAGAACGCCAGCGAGCTGGCGATGGCGCCCTCCATGGCCAGCTCGCCGTGGAAGAGGAGCTGATCGTCGAAGAGCTGGATGCGCCCGGCGCTGCCGAACGCGATCCTCGTTCCGTCGGGCGAGATGGCGAAGGACGACGCCTGCTGCTGCAGCGGCTGCACCGCGCCGGTCTGGGTCTCGATGCGCAGCATCTTGCCGGTGGCGAGCCGCACGTACAAATATCCCTTGCTGGACTCCCAGTCGGCCATCTCGCCAAAGTTGCCCAGGTCGCGCTGCTCGCCGGAGGGCATCCGCAGCCGCAGCCTGTTCGAGGCGAGGCGGACCACCAGCCCTCCGTCGGCCAGGAAGATGGCCTCGCGCGCCGGCTCGTCGAACTTGATGGTGCGGCTGCGCAGGTTGCTGGACAGGTCCCACATCGAGACGTCGCCGCGCTCGAGCACCGCCGCCAGGTCGTTGCCGTGCACCGCCAGATCGACGGCCGGGCCCTCTTCGGCGAAGCGGTTCTGCAGCTCGCCTTTCTCCGAATAGCGCCCGATCTCGCCGGCGCTGTTGGCCGCCACGTATCCGCCGCCGGACAAGAAGGTGAAGCTGGAGGCGGCGCCGTGGCCGACGGAGACGTCCCAGACCAGGAGCGCGCTCTGCTGCTCGCCCACCGCCAGCGTCTGGCCGTCGGGCGAGAAGTCCACCCAGAGCGCGGGCACGGCGCGCGGCAGGAGCGCGCGCTGCTGCAGGTGCTGGACGCTCCAGAGGCGCACGGTGCGATCGGCCGAGGCAGAAGCGACGCGGCGGCCATCCTTCGAGACCGCCAGGTGCGCGATGCGATCGTCGTGGCCGGACAAGACCCCAAGCGCTTTTCCGGTTGGATCGAAGAGCCGGATGATCTTGTCCGCGCTGCTGATGGCCACGACCTGGCCGCCGCAGGCGAGCTCGTGCGCGCCGGCCGGAACTTCGAAGCGCACGTTGCCCAGCCGGACCGCGCCATCCTGATCGACGAGCACGTCCTCGCCGCAGCTGGCGAGGCGCTGCGCCGCGAAGGGCAGGGGGCCCTCGATCGTCAGCGCCGGCGAGCAGCTTGCGTACAACTTGTCTTTCGCGAACGCGAGCGAGCCCGTGCCCCGCGCCGCGCAAGTCGCGGAGCCCAGCAGCTGCCCGTTCAGATCGTGCAGCCGCACCAGGCCTGCCAAATCGCGCGAGGCGACGCGCTTGCCGTCGGCCGAGAAGGCCACCGCTTCGATGGGCTGCACGGAGGTGAGCCGCCACAGCTCGCGGCCCTCCTTGAGATCGAGGATGCGCGCCACGCCGTCGCCGCCGCCGATGAGCACCGACTTGCCGTCCGGCGAGAACGCCGTCGAGAGCACCCAGCCTTGCGGGCCGGCGATGCGGGTCACGCCCGCGGCATCGGAGGCCTCGATGACCGAGCCCCAGCGCGCTTCGGGGCCGTCCTCCTGCACCCGGGCGGCGGCGTAGAAGATCTCGGCCTTGTGCCAGAAGAAGTCATGCTCGGCGGCGTGGGCGCTCGAGAGCCACGCTTGCGCGAGGTTGTGGCGGGCGTGCAGCAGAGACGCCTTCACCTGCTGGCTCTCGCGGCGGATGGCGAAGAGCGCCAGAAGCAGCAATACGACCGCGAGGCCGGTGACCGCCGTCAGCGCGCGGTGCTTTTGTACAAAACGCCGGAGCAGCTCCCACGAGCTGTAGCGATAGGCCCGGACGTCTCCGCCGGCTTGATAGGCTTCGATCTCCTTGGCGATCTCCTCGGCGTTGCCGTAGCGCAGCTTGCGATCTCGCGTCAGGCACTTGTCGGCCACCGCCGCCAGCTCCGGCGGCGCGCTGCGGAACACCTCGCGGCACTTCGGCGGCGCCTCCTTGATGACTTTCGAGACGATCGAATAGGCGCTGTCGCCCTGGTACGGCGGCCGCCCGGTGAGCAGCTCGAAGAGGATGGCGCCCAGGCTCCAGACGTCGCTGCGCTCGTCGATCTCCTCCAGGTGGCCCTGGGCCTGCTCCGGACTCATGTACGACGGAGTCCCCAGCGCGTAGCCCTCGATGGTCTGGTCCGCGCGCATCGCCGTCGCCTTGCGCAGCACGGCCGGGCCGCGCAGGTCCTTCTCGCCGCGGGCCTTGGCGAGCCCCCAGTCGAGCACCACCGTCTCGCCGAACTGGCCCACCATGACGTTGTCGGGCTTCAAGTCGCGGTGGA
>DATBAA010000691.1:0-4380 GCA_036271755.1 Myxococcales bacterium
GCCGCGATAGTGCCAGCGGATGATCCGGTGGGTCGCGGCAAAATCGCGCACCACGTACTTCCAGGCGAAGCCGTCGCAGCCGATGCCGTCGCAGCAGACCAGCGTGGGCCGCTCTTTCGAAGCGCTGCCGACGGCGCTCCAATGGATGCGCGTGCCGTCGGTGCCTTCGGTGAAGCCCGCCTCCGCGGAATGCAGCTCAGTGCTCATTTGCGCGAACCTACCTCATGTCCAGAGTGGAAGCTCCGGGGTTTGCGCATTAGTATCCGCCGCAATGCAACACGACCATCACCACCACGACGGCCACGATCATGGCCATTCGCACGCCGGGCCCTCCCGCGCGGGCGAGGGGCGGCGGCTCACCCTGGCGCTGGGCATCGCGATCGTCGCCATGACGGTCGAGGCGCTGGGCGGCTGGGCTTCGAACAGCCTCGCGCTGCTCTCCGACGCAGGTCACATGATGGCCGACGCGGGCGCCATCGCGCTCTCGCTCTTCGCTTTGAAGGTCTCCACCAAGCCGGCCGACGGACGCCGCACCTACGGCTACTACCGCCTCGAGATCCTGGCCGCGCTGGTCAACGGCCTCGTGCTCTTCGGCATCGCGGCCGGCATCGCCATCGAAGGCTACCACCGCCTGCTCACGCCCGAGCCGGTGCAGGTGAAGGCGGTGCTCTACATCGCCTGCGCGGGCATCGTCTTGAACGGCGTCGGCATGTACGTCACCCACAGCGGCGAAGGCGGGAGCATGAACCTGCGCTCGACCTTCCTGCACCTCGCCGGAGATCTGCTCAACTCCGTCGGCGTGCTGGTGTCGGGCGGGCTCATCGCGCTGACGGGAAAGCTCGCGGTCGACCCCATCGTCAGCTTCCTCATCGCCGGCACCATCATCTGGAGCGCCATCCGCCTCTGCCGCGAGGCCGTCCACGTGCTGCTCGAGGGCGTGCCCAGGCACCTGTCGGTGCCGGACGTCGAAGGCGCCTTGGGCAAGGTCGCGGGCGTGGAGGCGGTGCACGACATGCACGTCTGGACCATCACCAGCGGCATGGTGGCGTTGAGCTGCCACATCGTCGTCGTCTGCGACGGCCCGGGCTGCCGCAGCCACGACCAGATCCTCACCGACGCCAAAGCCGTGCTCAAGGACAGGTTCGCCATCGAGCACACCACCATCCAGTTCGAGAGCGAAAGCTACCAGCACGAAGAGGTCGTCCACTGAACCAGGAGATCGCCATCGTCTGGTCGCGGCGGCCGTCCAACGCCGTGACGAGGCTCGCCGGCCGCGAGCTGATGGCGCTGTCGCTGCGCGATCTGCTCAAGGCCGCCGCGCGCGAGAACGTGCTGCTGCTGGCGCTGCATGCTCCCTGTCCGGCCGCGATGGCCGGCTTTGCCCGCGCCGCCCGCGAGTGCCAGTCGCCGCTCATCTTCGTGCGGGCCAGCGGCTCGGCGGAGGACAAAGGTCCGGAGGAGGCTCGCGACGATGCGGCATTCGTAGAGGTCGCCTTCCGTTCGGCGGTGGAGGCGCGCTTCTTCGGGCCGCTGGCGCTGTTGAAAGAGGCGCCGCGCGCGGGCTGCTCGGTGAGCGAAGGCGAGCGCGTGCAGCGCGAGATCGACGCGGGCTTCACCGGCATCGCGGTCGCTCCCGGAGATTCGCAGGCAGAGGCGCGCGACGCCGCGCTGGCCGCCGCCACGGTGGTGCAGCGCGAGCTCGGGCTGGAGATCGTCGCCCGCGGCGGACCAGGGGCGGCGGCAGAGCTGGCGCAGCAGCTGCGATCGCGCGGAACCATGCCCAGCGCGGTCCGCATCACCGGCATGGAGGGCGAGGCGCTGCAGCTCGCCGGAGAGCTTCCGGGCGTCGGCTTCTCCAGCGCCGACGAATCGCTCGTGGCCACGCTGCTGGGTAGCGGCGTACAGCTGCTCATCGCCTCGGGCCCGTTCTTGCGCGCGCTGCGCCGGACGGCCCCGCCCGACATCCTCCACAAGCTCGACGAGTGGGCCGACGAGAAGTTCGCCACCCCCGAGCAGTCCGCCTCCAAGCACCAGCGGCTGCTGCGCGACCTGCCCGAGGACGTGCAGGAGAAGCTCGAGGCGCTCTGCTGCTTCGAAGCGCGCGATCTCTACGAGCGGGCGGGCGCCGCGAACACCGCGAGGCAGCTGGTGGCAGCCATCGCCGCGGTTCACGAGAGAGAGACCTGAGTTGCGCATCGTCGGCGGCGCCTTTCGCGGCCGCACGCTGCGCGCGGTCCCGGGAGAGGGCACCCGGCCCACCGCCGACAGGGTGCGCCAGAGCCTCTTCGACCTCCTGGGCCAGCGCATGGATGAGCTGGCCGTGCTCGATCTCTATGCCGGCACCGGCGCCATGGGCCTGGAGGCCATCTCGCGCGGCGCCGCCAAGGCCGTGCTGGTGGAGAAGGACGCGCGGGCCTGCGGCGTCATCCTCGGCAACGTCAGCGACTTGAAGCTCGAGAGCCAGGCGCGGGTCTTGCGCGGCGAATTGCCGGGCGCCCTGGCCCAGCTGCGCGGCCAGCGCTTCGAGCTCGTCTTCAGCGACCCGCCCTACGCGCTGCGGGCGGCGCAGCTCATCCTCGATGGTTTGTGCTCAAACGATCTGCTCGCCGAAGGCGCGCGGGTGGTGCTGGAGATGGACCGCCGCGAAGAGCAGCCGGCGATGCCCGCCGGGTTGTCCCTTGCGGATGAGCGGCGCTACGGCGATACCTTGGTGCTGGTGGTCGCCAAGGGGGCTTGATGCGACTCGCACTGCTGCTCTCGATCGCGCTGCGGCTCTGGTCTCCGTACCAGACGCTGCTCGGCAATCTGCACCTCGCCACGTTCGTCAAGCTGCCCGAAGCCGAGCGCAGCCGCATCACGCCGCTCTTGCGGCTCACGCCGGCCGAGGGTCCGCCGCGGGCCATCACGCTCGTCATCCGCGCCAAGGGAGGCGACATTCCCATCGAGGCGCAGCGCGACGGAGCGCTGGTGCTGCCGCTGCGCAGCGCGCTCTTCGACGAGAACCCGCCGGTGATGACCAGCCTGCCCGACGGCATCAAGGCGAAGGTGACGCTGGACCTGCGGCCGTCGCTGCCGGAGGGCGTGAGCTTCGCCTACGCGGACTTCTTCACGGCGGTCGATCAGGCCAACCGCTACATCCGCGGCGAGGCCGGCTTCCTCAAGTTCATGGCGCCGAAGATGAAAGGCTTCGTCCTGCACTTCAAGGAAGCGCGGACGGTGCAGGTGGGCGAGACCATGCTGACCAGCGACGAGCAGGGCCGGCTGAAGATCATGCTCGACGACGATCTGCTCAAGACGAACCCGCAGGTCACGCTCGAGGAGCGCCCGCAGTCGGTGGACTTCGCCGACTAGCGCAGCAGGCCCGGGTAGACGTGGAAGGTCGTCGCGTCGGCGCTCTGCGTGATGAAGGTTCCGTCCAGGCCGGCCGTTCCGGTCTGCGAGAGCGTCCCGCACGAGGTGCCGTCCGGAGTGACGATCTCGCTGCCGAAGAGCAGCGCCTTGCCGCCGCGGATGATCTGGAAATCGCCGCGGGTGGCAAGCCAGGCGGGCGCGGACGAGGGCTGCGTGGATGCGGTGGCGAGCACGGCGTGCCACTGCGTCGGGAAGGCCTGTCCCAGGACCACTCCGCCTCCCGGCAGCGCGGCAGCGGATTCGACGCCGGCGCTGGAGAAGAAGGCCGTCTCGAGCGCGCCGCCCGGGCCCAGCCAGATGCCCTGCTCGAGCGAGTCGCCGCTCACGCTCACCAGCAGCAAGGTGTGGCCGTTCACGTCCATGGCGCCGCCGGCGATGGAGGTGATGGCTCCGTCCAGGCTCGAAGCGGTCAGCGTCTGCCGGGCGGAGCGGACGGCTCCGTCGGGTCCGAATCGCTCCGCGGCGATGGTGAGCGTCTGACCGTCGGACGTGAGCCAGAAAGCTTGCGCCCCATCGGTGCCGGCCAGGGTGAGGTTGGGCGGGTCCTCCGTGGCGGCGAGGACAGCGCCGCTGCCGTCCACCAGCGCGAACTTGTCGTGGAGGCCGAGCGGCACCAGCGTGAAGCCCGACTGCAGCGGCACGGCGCTGCTGTCCGGCCCGACCTGCGCGCCCTGGACGAATCCCGAGTTGCCGGCAGAGTAGAGCGAGACGCCGGTCAGCGGCGTGTCCACCCAGGCGCAGGCGAGCAACAGGTCGCCGTTGCCGTCGCTTGCGGAGAAGCTGGTCCTGGTTCCACCCGGCCCGCTCGGGCCCTCGAGGGTGCCAGTGCAGGTCTTGAAGTCCCTGGTGCAGGTCGGGGCGGCCGGCATGATGCCGGAGCAGGCGCCGGAGCTGGCCGCGCTCAAGCTCTTCGCGGCGTCGAGGGAAGAGTCGCAGCGCGCGTCGTCCGGCTGCGCTGGCGGGGTGGCT
>DATBAA010000692.1:0-2533 GCA_036271755.1 Myxococcales bacterium
AGATGCGCGGCCGCTGCAAGGATTGCCGCCGCGCCAAGATCAAACCGCCGCCGGCCGCGTAAGGTTTTTCCCGGCCCGGGGACTACCCAGATCAAAGGGAGGCCTCATGCGGCTTGCGATCTGGATCCTGGTGTTGTCCCAGGCGGCGTTGGCGCAGCAGCGAGAGCGATGGTTCGAGGTGCGCATCGCGGACAAAGCCGCGGGCCGCGCGCACGAGCTCGTCGCGCCGATCGATGGCGGCTTCGAGACCAGCTCCGATTCGGAGACGCTGATCGCCCGGCTGGACGCGAAGCTCGACCTGAAGGTCCGCACCAGCGTCCGCGAGAGTCCTTCCGGGCGGCTCCTCGCGGTGCATGTCGAGACGGACTTTTCCGCGCAGACCACCGCGACCGACGTGAGCTTTTCAGGGCTCGTGGCGACCGTCCGCGAGCAGGCCGGATCTGCCGCGCCTCATGAGCGCACCGTGGCGTTGCAAGCCGAACCGTTCGGGCCGGAGGCGCTGCGGCTGCAGAGCGCCGCGAAGCTGCACGCCGTTGGCGACGAGCTGTCGTTGCCGGTCTGGGCTGCCGAGCTGGGAATGGCCGCCACGGTGCGCCGCAAGGTGCTGGCGCGCGAGGGCGAAGCGCTGCGCGTCGAGGAGAAGTACGACGGCACGCCCGTGACGCGGACGATCTGGCTGGACGGGCAAGGTGAGCTCTTGCGCTCCGAAAGCGCGGCGCCGTTCGGGGTGATCGCGATGGTTCGCAAGCCCTCCGCGCCATTGCTGACAGCCGCAGAGCTGCCGAAGGAGAGCTTCGAGAACACGCTGCTCCGGTCCAACGTGCGGCTGCCGCAGCCGCGCTCGCTCTCGCGGATGGTGGCGCGCTTCAGCTTGCGCGACGGAGCTTCGATCGACCTCGCGTCGGACACGCAGCGGCTCCTCGACGGAGCGCTCGAGGTGCGCCGCGCGTTGCCGCCCGAAGCTCCGCCAGACTTGACGGCCGGCGCTGAATTCCTCGAGGCCGGCGTGCTGATCGACTCCGGCGATCCCGAGGTCCGGCGCATCGCCGCGCTGGCTCCGGGCGAAGGCTGGGAGCGCGCCTTGGCCCTCACGCATTGGACGGCGAAGAACATGAAGTTCGACCTGGGCATCGTCTTCGCGCCCGCCTCTGAGCTGGCGCGCGATCTGCGCGGCACCTGCGTGGGCTACGCGACGCTGCTGGCTGCCCTCTTGCGCGCGGCGCACATCCCTTCGCGCGTGGTCTTCGGCTACGTCTACACGGGCGGCATGTTCGGCGGGCACGCCTGGGTGGAGGCGAAGTTCGGCTCGCGCTGGATTCCGCTCGACGCCGCGCTGCCCTCGGGCGGAACGGCCGACGCCGCGCGCATCGCCATTGCGCACGACTCGCTGCGCGACGGCCCAGGGCGCATCCTCTCGGTGCTGCAGCAGGTCTACGGCAACGCCACGGTGGCAGTGGTGGAGTATGGCGGCGCGCAGGCAGCGAAAGCTCCCTATCTCGTCGCCGATCGCAGGTACATGAACCCCGGGCTCGGGCTCTCGGTCGAGGCGCCGGCCGGAATGAGCTTCGCCAAGGTGGACGCCATCTGGCCCGACCGCACGCTCGTCTCCCTCGAGGGACGCGGGGGCAAGATCAGCGTCGAGGAGGACGAGCTCGATCCGTCGCTGCCGCGCGTGCAGGCCCTGCAGGCCGCGCTGCGCAAGCCTTGCGAGGCGCGTTTGATCGCCGGCCGCCCCGGCTGCGCAACGGCCGACTCGCTTGCCTTCGCCGACGGCTCGACCGTCTATGTGGTCAAGGCGAGCAAGCCTCGCTTGTTGCAGGCGGCCGTCCGGGGAATCGAGCTGCGGTGAGTGAAGGTCAGCGCATCGTTCGCGCCTACGAGCCCGCGCTGCGGCGGCTGGCGGCCAGCTACGAGAAAAGCCCGGCGCAGCGCGAGGACCTGGTGCAGGAGATGCTTCTCGCGCTCCTGCGCGCGCTGCCGCGCTTTCGCGGGGAGAGCTCGGAGCGCACCTTCGTCTATCGGGTAGCGCAGAACCGCGCGCTGACGCACCTGCTCCGCCGCCCCGAGGCCTCACAGGAACTGAGCGCCGCCGAGATCGACCCGCGGCCGGGCCCCGAGGAGTTGCTGACGCAAGCGCAGCGGCGAGCCGCATTGCAGGCCGCGCTGCTGCGGCTGCCGCTCGGACAACGTCAGATCCTCGTGCTCGCCTTGGAAGATTTATCGCTGCGCGAGGTGGGCGAGATCCTGGGCATCACCGAGAACAACGCAGCGGTGCGGCTGTCGCGCGCGCGAGCTGCGCTGCGAGAGATCATGGAGGGTCCATGAACGATTGGAACGAGCTGCAAGCTGCGTGGCGCGCCGATGGCCTCGCGGGGAGAGTGCGCGGCTTCAGGCGGGGCGCGTGGCTGGCGACCATCGCCGAAGTGGTCTTCGCGTTGGTGTCGATCTCGGGCGCGGTCTTCCTGGCGGTGCGCGGGGGCGAGCGCTGGACGCAGATCTGGGCGGTGCTCATCGTGGTGCTCTTCTCGGTGGC
>DATBAA010000693.1:0-3828 GCA_036271755.1 Myxococcales bacterium
CGCGGGGCTCTTCGCGCTCGGACACCTGCTCACGCCCGCGCCGTTCCGCCTGCTGGTCTTCTTCCCCGCGCTGCTCTTCGCCTTCTTGCGCAACCGCACCCGCACCATCGTCGGCGCGTCCATGGCCCATTTCCTCTGCAACGTCTCGCTGCTGCTCCTGCAAGCCAGCAGCTAAAGCGATTCGATGGCCACGAGGCCGCGCGGCACGGCGAGGATCTCACCTTCGTTCAGCTCGCGAAAGCCGTCGGGCGCGGGCTGCGCGCCCGAGAGCAGCATGGCCGCCTTCAACATCCGGTGCGAGCGCACGCGGGGATCCAGGTCGCTCGCGCCCGCCCCGATCTCGTCGCGCAGGCAAGGGATGAGCCCGTCGATGAGGCCGAGAAAGAGCGGATGGCCTCGCCGCAGCGCCGTCATCACCCGGCCGTTGGTGGCCACCAGCGCCAGCTTCGGCAGCGGCTGCCCCGTCAGCTCGAACGCGCGCTCGGCCGCGCCCACCGAGGCCGCCAGCGCTTTCGCCGCCATGGCCGCCGGGATCTCCAGATCGTCCAGCCGGCCCAGATCGCGCAGCCGGGAGAGGAAGTTGAAGAAGAGCGCCTCGACAGCGGAGTCGCCCTTGACCGAGCGGCGGAGAAATGGCGGAAGACCGTCCAAGAGCGCGCCGCGGATGGGACCGAGCGTGTCGGGCTCTCCCGCCAGCGCGAACAACCAGCGCTTGAAGCGGAAGGGCAGGGTGGTGTTCTCGTTGAACGACCGCACGGAGAGACCTACACCGCCGCTGCAGATGAGCGCGGCCTCGCTCTCCACCCCGTCGGCCAGCCGGGCCGGGTCGGGCAAGGCGCTCAAGGGCCGCTTGCGCAGCAGCACGTCATCGCTCTGAAAGAAGCCAACGCCCGCGGCGGGCTCGCGCGGGCCCAGCGAAACCGTCCCCGACAGCTTGCGCAGCACGCAGCCCAGCAGGCTGGCGTCGGACTGATGGATGGCGAGGAACTCAGCCAACGAAGACTCTCCCCGGAAGATGCATCGAACCTGATCGTAGCGCACAGGTGCCGCCAGCGCCAACGTGGCGGTTTTTCGGGCGCCTTGTGACGGACATCGTTTGACCGGCTGGTGTCACGCGCCTAGAGTCTCGCGAACCTTTTTGCCCCCTGTAGGAGAACCAAGCTCCATGGCCGACACTGGCGAGATCGCGATCGGCATCGACCTGGGCACCAGCTACAGCTGCGTGTCCATCCTGGAAGGCAACAAGACCGCGGTGATTCCCAACGAGTGGGGCGAGCGCACCCACGCGTCGGTCGTCAGCTTCCTGGAAGACGGAACGGTGCTGGTCGGCAACAGCGCCAAGCGCAACATCATCACCAACGCGGAGAACACGGTCTACTCGGCCAAGCGCCTCATCGGCCGCTTCTACTTCTCGGACGAGGTGAAGAAGGCGCAAGCGGTGATGCCGTACAAGATCATCGAGGGCGACAACAACTCCGTCCGCATCCAGATCCGCGAGAACGTCTTCAGCCTCCCCGAGATCTCCGCGCTGGTGCTCAAGGAGATGAAGGCCATCGTCGAGAACTACCTCGGGCACGAGGTGAAGAAGGCCGTCGTCACCGTGCCCGCGTACTTCAACGACAACCAGCGCCAGGCCACCAAGGACGCGGGCCGCATCGCCGGCCTGGACGTGCTGCGCATCTTGAACGAACCCACCGCCGCCGCGCTGGCGTACGGCTTCGGCAAGGACATCACCCAGAAGATCGCCGTGTACGACCTGGGCGGCGGCACCTTCGACATCTCGGTGCTGGAGATCGGCAAGGACGTCTTCGAGGTGCTCTCGACGGCCGGCGACACCTACCTGGGCGGCGACGACTTCGACGACCGCATCATGACCTGGCTGGCCGAAGGCTTCTTGAAGCAGCACGGCATCGACCTGCGGCTCAACAAGTACTGCCTGCAGATGCTGAAGGAAGCGTCCGAGCGCGCCAAGATCGACGTCGGCCGCGACGGCATCGCCAAGATCAACGTCGAGGGCATCTGCCAGGACCCGGCCGGCAAGGTGATGGATCTCACCGCCACGCTGGGCGAGGTCGAGTTCAACAAGATGGTCATGGACCTGGTCCAGCGGACCTTCAAGGTGTGCGACGAAGCCTTGCAGGGCGCGCGCATGACGGCCAACGAGCTGGACGCCATCATCCTGGTGGGCGGTCCGACGCGGCTGCCCATCATCCGCACCAGCGTCCGCCACTACTTCGGCCGCGACGTCATGTCGGGCATCGACCCCGACGAAGTGGTCGCCATGGGAGCCTCCATCCAGGCGAACAGCCTCTTGGACGCCAAGGGTGAGCACTACCTCTTGGACGTCACGCCGCTGACGCTGCGGGTCGGCACGGTGGGCGGGTACACGGACAAGATCATCGACAAGAACACGCCCATCCCCATCGAGCGCAGCAAGAGCTACACCACCAACCGCGACGGCCAGGAGAAGGTCAAGATCCGCGTCTACCAGGGCGAGTCGAACAAGGCCGCTGAGTGCGAGCTTCTGGGTGAATTCGAGTTTGCCGGCTTCCGCATCGGCTACCGCGGGGAAGTGCGCATCGAGGTGACCTTCGAGATCGACGCCAACGGCCTCGTCAACGTCACCGCCGCCGACGTCGAGACCGGCCAGAAGACCTCTTGTACGATCCGCTTGTCCTCGGGCCTCACCGAAGACATGATCAAGGAAGCGGCAGACAAGAACGCCCGCACCACACTGGCCAGAGGAGAGGCGGCGGCTTGATGGACGAAGCTTTTGAGATCGAGGCGCAGGCGCTCGCGCAGGTCCTCGATGAGCTCGACTATTTCCAGATCTTGAAGGTCGGCCAGAATTCGAGCCCTGGCGAATTGAAGCTCGCCTATTATCGCGAGTCGCGCGCCTATCACCCCGACCGCTTCCTGCAGCTTCCCAACGTCGAGCTGCGCGAGGCCATCGGCAAGATCTACAAGCGCATCAACGAAGCCTACGTCTGCCTGCGCGACGATTCGAAGCGCGTGAAGTACCTGGCGGACATCTCCGGCGCGGACCGGCAGAAGAAGCTGCGCTTCGTCGAGGCCAGCGAGCAGGAGCTGAAGAAGGAGAAGGAGCAGGAGGTCGGCGCCACTCCGCAAGGCCGCAAGTTCTTCATGGCCGGGCTCGCCGACCTGGCCGCCCAGCGCTTCGCCTCCGCCGAGCGCAACTTCAAGATGGCGCTCACCTACGAGCCCGCCAACGTGAACTTCAAAGCCAAGCGCGACGAGGCGGCCAAGCTGGTGAAGACCGACATGAGCGTGCGTTGAACTTCGACCTGTTCTGCGTAGGCCTCGTAGCGCTTCTGGCTATTTGGGGCGCGATACGCGGAATGGTCCGGCAGATCTTCGGCCTGGTCGGGTTCGTCGGCGGCATCATCCTGGCGCGCACGTTCGCGCAGCCGTTTGGCGAGGCCTTCGCGAAAGATCTCGGAGTGCCGGTGACGGTGGCCACGGTGGCCATGTCCATCGCCATCTTCATCCTGGTGGAGGTGGCCGCGAAGATCGCCGGCAGCCTCCTGGCGCACCTCTTCAAGGGCGGCTTCACCGGCGCGGTCGATCGCGTGGGCGGCCTCGTCTTGGGCTTCGCCAAAGGCCTGCTGGTGGCCTGGGCCATCGCCTCCATCGTCACCTTGCTGCGGCCGCACCTGCGCAACGTCGAGCGAGACACGGTCGCCTCCAAGCTCGACCTCGCGCACTCTCACGCCATCGCCGCGGCTTCGGACACCAACCTCATCGCCGAGCTTCGCACTCCGCACCACGCTTCGCGGTAAGAAACGCTTTTAGTCGCGGATGGCGGCG
>DATBAA010000694.1:0-2302 GCA_036271755.1 Myxococcales bacterium
TCGACAGCCCCAGCTCGTCGCGCAGGATCCGCGCGATCTCCTGCAGCACCTCATCCATGCGGCAAGAACCTCGGCACGCCGTCGAAGGCCTGCTGGTACGCGCCACCCAAAGCTTGCTCCTCGGCCCGGATGCGCACGCGCAAGAGCAGCGCGTTGGCCAGCGAGAACAGCGCCGCGCAGAGGAACGCGCCGTGGATCAGGGGCACGAAGAGCATCTCCAGGCAGACCGCGACGTAGTTGGGGTGGCGCACGAATTGATACGGCCCGCGCCGCAGCGGCGGCTCACCGGGAATGGCGATGACGCGCACGTTCCACCGCCAGCCCAGAGAGCCGATGGCCCACCAGCGCAAGCCCTGCGCCGCCAAAGCGAAACCAAAGGCGATAAAGCCCAACGCCCCGGGAAACGCGCGGAACGAAGCCTCCAGAGCGCAGCAGGGCAGGAAGAGCAGGTGGAGCACCGTCATGACGCGAAAGTGGCGCGCGCCGCTCTCGACCGCGCCGTGGGCAAAGGCGATGCGCGCATTGCGGCGCGAGAGCAAGAGCTCCGCTACCCGCTCGACGGCGATGCACAGCAAGAACGCGTAGTACCAGCTCACCATTCGAGCAGCACCAGCTCGGAGCAGAAGCCAGGACCCATCGCCACCAAGAGGCCCTTGTCTCCCGGCCGCCCTTCGCCCGAAGCCAGGAGCTCGGCCAGCACGAAGAGCACTGAAGCGGACGACAGGTTTCCTACGCTTTGGAGCGACTCCCACGAGCGCGCCAGGGCCGACCGCGGCACTTCCAAGGCCTCTTCGAAGGCTTCCAGGACTTTTGGTCCGCCGGTGTGCGCGGCGAAGTGTTTCAAGTCGCTGCGTTTCAAGCCTTGCGAGGCCAGGAATGAATCCACGTCGCCGCGCAGCCGCTCGCGCACCAGCTGCGGCACTTGCGGCGAGAGCACCACCTTGAAGCCCGAGTCGACCACGTCCCAGCCCATGATCCGCTCGGTGTTCTCGTAGAAGACCGACCGCGTGGCGCGGATGCGCGGGCCGCGTTCGCGGGCGCCGCCGTCCATCACCACCGCCGCCGCGCCGTCGCCGAAGAGCCCGCTGGCGATGATGTTGGGAATGGAGATGTCCTCGCGCTGCAGCGTCAGCGAGCAGAGCTCCACCGAGAGCAGCACGGCGACCTCACCCGGATTGCCACGCAGCACGTCCGACGCGCGCGCTACTCCGGCCGCGCCCGCCACGCAGCCCAGGCCGAAGATGGGGACGCGCTTCACGTCGGGCCGCAGGCCCAAGCGGGAAACCAATCGGGAATCAATCGACGGAGTAGCGATGCCGGTGACGGTGACGAAGTAGAGGTGATCGACCTGCGAGGGCGCGATGTCCGCCGCCTGCAGCGCCTTGTCCATGGCCTCCGCGCCCAGCTCGGTGGCGCACTTGATCCAGGCGTCGTTGCGCTCCGCGAAGGTCTTCAACCCATCGTACTGCTCGAGCGGCAGCGCGAGGTGGCGGCCGCCGACGCGCACGGATCTGTGCAGCTGCTCCAGCCGCTCGAGGTTGAAGTGCTTCTGGCCCCAGAGCTTGCGGAAGGCTGCCAGGAGCTCGTCCTGTCCGGCGAAGTTCTTGGGCAGCGCCGAGCGAGCCGCCAGCAGGCGCGGCAAGGTCATTTCGGCAGTTCCAGGGGAAGCGGAAAGCGCACCTGGGGCTGGCCGTGCGCCAGCAGCCGCAGCGGCAGGCGGAAGCTGTTCTGCACCGGCCAGCAGGCGTTGTGATCGCGCGCGTCGCAGGCCACGGCCCGCACCGTGACCAGCACCTCCGATTCGAGGTCGGCCGTGTGCGATGCGTTGGCCTGCAGCAACACCTTCTGGCTGTGGCCGCCCTGGGCTTCGCCCTTGCTGAGCTCGGGCGTCACGTGCAGCAGGTCGCTCCGGCGCGAGACTTCGACGGCCACGCTCCACGGCGTGCCTTGCGAGATCTCGAAGCCGTCCGGAGCGGTCAACGCCAGCTCGAGGCTGCCTTTGCCGATGCCCAACCCCATGCCCGAAGGGGTCTCCACCATGGCCGTGAACCAGCCCGCGGCGCTCGCTTTTGCCGGAGCCTGTGCCTGCAGCGCGACCCCTCGCTGCGGCCGCGGAGCGCCCTGGATGGCCAGCCCGGTCGCGGTCCGTCCGTCGGCGGAAAGTCGCATGATGCGATGGTGATTGGTGTCGGCCACCAGGAATTCCCCAGAAGGCATGACACACAGGCCCGCGGGCTGCGCCAGATCAGTGGGCCCGAACGCCTCCAGACCGTCTGCTGAAAAACGCTTCAGCTTGTCGTTG
>DATBAA010000695.1:0-2981 GCA_036271755.1 Myxococcales bacterium
CGGTCTCCAACGTCGACCTCTGGCAACAACTCCACACGCTCACGCTGCAGCACGAGATCGAGTGGATCTGGGTCAAAGGCCACTCCACCAACGAGGGCAACAACCGCGCCGACGCCCTCGCCGTCAAGGCCCGCGAAACCCTCGCCAAGTCGCTCTAAAACAATGCCGTTTCTCCGCAAAGGGCGCCGAGGTTCTGGCCCCAAAGCTCTCTTACGCGTGGGAGACTTTGAGCTTGATGCGGCGGCGCGGGCGGGAGATGCGTTCGCGCTCGGCCGGGTGGGGGCGGGATTTAGCGCGGGCGGCCGAGTCGAGCGTGGCCAGCGTCGCGGCGCCCAAGGCTTTCAAAGCGGCGCGGTCGAGGGCGTAGGCGATGGGCGCGCCCAAGATGGGCCAGAGCTTCATCGCCTTGGGAACCCAGCCCATGCCCAGGCGCGCGAGGATGGCCTTCACCAGCGCTGGATTGAGCCGGCGTAGGAGCTGGCCAGGCAATGAGCCGCGCAGCACCGCGCCGATGGCGGTCGCTCCCGCGCGCAGGCCCACGCTCTTCGCGGCGTCGGCAAAACCGGCGCCTGCCCAGAGCGCGAAGAGCTTCGCCTTGCCGGCGTCGCCCTCGGTGTCGAGCCCGTACAGGTCGAGCAGCGCGAAGATCAGCTCGGCTTCGTGCAGCATGGTCGCGGCCACGCCGGCCGGAAGCCCGATGGGCAGCGCAAAGAGCGAGAGTGTGCCGGTGGCCGCGCCCGTCCAACCAGCGCGGATGGAGGCAGACCGCACCAGCCGCTGGCCAAGCGCGAAGTCATCTTCGCCGGGCCGGGCCGCGCGCAGCACGGCGACACGCTTCGAAGCCTTGCCCCGCGCCCGCTCGATCAGCTCATCCAGCATCGCTGGCAGTGTATACGGTAGCCGCCGCGGAAGCTTTCACGGAGGCCTGCGAAGAGCATGCACGCTGCAACTTTGAGCCTGACGCTGCTGCTGTTGGCCGCCGCGCCCGAACCGAAAAGCGCTGCCATTCCGGCGACTCTCGTCGACGAGATCGCGAGCCTCGTCGAGCAGCAATTTTTTTCGCCGCCGCTGATGAAAAAAGCGGGCTGGAAGGCGGCGGTCGCGCGGGCGCGCACGGCCATCGCACAAGCGACGACCCCGGCGGCGCGCACCGAAGTGCTGCGCGAGATGCTGGCGGTGCTGGCCACCTCGCACACCGAATTCTATCCGCGCGACGACCCGTCCTACTGGGCGCTCCTCTCCATCTACGATCGCACCCTCTCCAAGAGCTGCAAGAGCGGCCCGCCCTTCCCCGTGGTGCACCACGACATCGGCGTCTTCTGGAAGGAGACCTCAGAGGGTTGGTTCGTGGGCGGCGTGCTCGCCGGCGGCCCGGCGGAGACCGCCGGCTTGAAGCTGGGCGACCGCATCGCAAGCGAAGGCTTCTCGCCGGTCCACGCCTTCGCGGGAACGGCAGGCAGGGCCGTGAAGCTCGAAGTCCAGAGAACGCGCGGCGGCCCGCTCACCTCCGTGCAGGTCACGCCGGTCGCGATCAAACCGATGGAGGAGTTCCAGAAGGCCACCGAAGGCAGCTGGCGGATCATCGAGCGCGGCGGCAAGCACATTGCCTACGTCCGCGTCTGGGCGTGGAGCAGCCGCGACATCCAAGAGAGCTTGATCGAGGCGATCGGCAAGTCGAACCAGGCCAAGGCCGACGCGTTCATCCTCGACCTGCGCGACGGCTGGGGCGGCGCGGACCCCAGCTACCTGGGCATCTTCTCCCAGGACGTACCGCGGCTGGAGTCGATCGGCCGCGACGGAGAGAAGTCCTCGTGGGACGTGCAGATCCGCAAGCCCGCGGTGCTGCTCATCAACGGCGGCTCGCGCAGCGGCAAGGAGCCCATCGCCTACGGCGCGAAGAAGCACCACCTGGCGAAGCTGGTCGGCGAGCGCACCGCCGGCGCGGTGACCTTTGGCGGCCCCACCTGCCTGAGCGACGGCTCGCTGCTCTACGTCGCCAGGCTGGACGCGCTGGTGGACGGCGAGCGGCTGGAGGGCCGCGGAGTCTCGCCCGACGTCGAGGTGCCGTTCGACTTCCGCTACGCCGCGGGAAGAGATCCGCAGCTGGAGCGCGCGCTCGACCTGCTCTCCGAGGGGAAGTGATGGACAACGATCTGGAGCGCAGCCTCACTCGCGCCATGAACGCGCTCACCCGCGTCACGCACGCGCCGGCGGTGGCGCCGAAGGCCGGCGGCGGTCCGTCGAAGCTGGCGCAGGCGCTGGGCATCCTGGCCATCGTGCTCATCGTCGCCGGCATCACGCGGCACAACCACGCGCTGCTCACGCTCGGGCTGGTGCTCGCGGCCGCGGGCGGCGGTCTCTTCGTCGCCGGCAACCTGAAGCTCGCCACGCCCGGGGTGAAGATGGGCGCCTCGGTGGGCCAGGACGCGAAGCTCGACGAGACCTCGACGGTGGAGATGGGCGCGTCCGTGGGTGCGCGCGCTTCGCTGGGGCCGCGCTCGGTCGTGCGGATGGGCGCGGACGTGAAGGCGGACGCGGTGTTGGAGGCGCGCGCGGTGGTCTCGTGGGGAGCAACGGTCGGCAAGGGCGCGGTCGTCGGCGAAGGCGCGGTCGTCGGAGCCGGCGCGGACGTGCGCGCGGGCGCGCGAGTGCCGGCGGGGTTCGTGCTGCATCCCGGTTCGACGTTTGGAGGCAGTGACGGCTCGAAGGCCCCGCGGCTCAAGCCGCCCGAGCCCGCGAAGCTCGACCCACGGGCGGCGCGCGTCGAGGCGGTTTGTACAAAGCTCACCGACGAGCTGCGGACCGCGCCCGGGTCCGTGCGCGACTTCCTCGGCAACTCTGCCCAGACCATCGACGGCCTGCGGAAGACTTGTACGGAGTTGCTCCGCCGCGAGACCGCGCTGCGCCGCGAGGCTGACCCCGGCCATCTGGCCGAAGAGCGCGCGGCCATCGAAGCGCGCCTCGAGCGTCAACAGGACGCG
>DATBAA010000696.1:0-3793 GCA_036271755.1 Myxococcales bacterium
GCGATGACGATCTCGCCGTCGAGGACACAATGCGGAGGCAGCTGCTCCGTCAGCGGCTGCAGCAGCTCGGGAAAGTAGCGATTCAAAGGCTTCAAGTCGCGGCTCTGCAAGTACGGCTCTCCGCCGTCGCGGAAGACCAGCGCGCGAAAGCCGTCCCACTTGGGCTCGAACGACCAGCCGTCTCCCTCTGGCAGCGAGTCCGCAAGCTTGGAGAGCATGGGTTCGATGGGCGGCCTGGCCATGTCACTGACCTTACGATGAGCGTCCACGAAATGGACTGCCGCGCCGCGTTGAAGCAAGATCGACCCGTGGCACGCGCGCGAATCTCCGTCGAAGAGCTCCTCATGCGCCATCGGGCGATCAACGAGGATCAGCTCGCGCGCGCCATCGATCAGCAGAAGAAGAAGGGCGGCGACGTGGGCCGCATCCTGGTGGACATGGGGTACGTCACCGAGGAGCTGCTCTTGCGCGCGCAGGCCCACCAGCTGGGAATTCCGCTGGTCGACCCGGTGAAGAACCCGCCGCCGGAAGAGCTGACCGCCTGCATGACGGCCATCGTCGCCGAGCGCTTCAAGGTCATTCCGGTGGGCGGCAACGCGCAGAACCGGCTCTTGCGCATCGCCACCAGCGCGCCCAACGACGCCGAGGCCATCGCCGAGATCGCCCGCATGACCGGCTACAAGATCGAGCTGGCGGCGGCCACCACCAAGAGCATCTTGCAAGCCATCCAAGTCGCCTATCATGGGTTCGAGATCCAACCTGAGGCCGAGCCCCCGCCGGAAGAGATCCCGGAGGTCGAGCCCGAACCTGACGCCCGCCACGAGCTGGAGGAGCTGCGCAAGCGGCAGCTGCTGAGCAACCAGCAGTACGCGGCGGCGCTGGCCCGCATCGAGCGGCTGGAGCAGATCGCGGAGAACGATCACCACGCGCTCAACGTCCTGGGGCAGGTGCTGCTCGAGTCGGGCGCCATCACCCGCGAAGAGCTGAAGCGGCGGCTGGCGCGGCAATGAACGAAGTCATCGTCTTCATTCCGGGGTTCTTCGGCTTCGGGTCCTTCGGCCATCCGGACAGGCCGCTCATCGAATATTTCGCGCACGTCGAGGACGCGGTGCTGCGCGCGCTGCCGCGGCAGATGCGCTTCGCGGTGCACCAGCCGCCGCCGGCCGGGTCGCTGCTGGAGCGGGCGAAGTCGCTGCACGACAAATCGGTGGAGCTGCTGCAGGCCGGCGCCGAGAAGCTGCACTTCGTCGGACATTCCACCGGCGGCGTCGACGCGCGGCTGCTCGCCAACCTCAAGTATACTTTGCTTCCCGAACGCGCCGAGCTGGTGAAGCGCTTCGGGTCCATCACCACCATCTCGGCGCCGTTCCACGGCACCCCGCTCGCGCGCCGCGCCGGCCGCGCGACCTTCGCGGTGGTGCCGGTGCTCTGGTTTTGCAGCATCCTCGCCAGCCGCGGACGCCTGCGGCTCGCGGGGCAGCTGGGCAACCTGTCCAACATCCTCAAGCGCCTCTTGCTGCAGCAGCCGACGCCCACCGACCAGCTCATCGCCCAGCTCGCCGACGTGGACGCGATGACGGCGCACGAGATCCAGCGCTTCCTCGCCGACGTCACCCGCGATCACCGGCTGGTCGACGACCTCACGCCCGAATCACTGGGCGCGCTGCACGCATCGCTCGTGGGGTACGACACGGTGCCGCTGCGCAGCTTCGTCTCTTGCGCGCCGCCGGCCGGCATCTCGCCGCTGGCGTTCGGCACCGCGCCGTTCCACCGGCTGCTCTACGACGTGACCTGGACGCTGACGGCCTCCGAGCCGCGCAACGGCGAGAAGATCCCGCAAGGACCCTGGATCACCAGCGGCCACACCGACCTGGGCGAGAAGACCAACGACGGCATCGTGCCGGCCTGGTCGCAGACGCTGGACGGGCAGGCCGCGGGCATCATCCTGGGCGATCATCTGGACGTCATCGGGCACTTCGAGAGCGCGGGCGCGACCTTCATGCGGTCCGGCTCCAGCTTCGACGAAACGCGCTTCCGGACGCTCTGGGCGCAGGTCGCCGCCGGCCTCTAAAGATCCTCCGGCGCGGGGCCGATGAGCCCACATGACCCTTCCCGACGAAGAGGTTCACCTCGCTTCGTTGCCGGCCGTGGTGCCAGACGAGCTCGAAGTGGCGCTGCTGGCCTTGATGGACAGCGGCGAGGTGAAGATTCCGCCCTACCCGGCTGTCGCGCTCAAGCTCAACCAGGTGCTGGCGCGGCCGGCCTTCGGCTTGTCGGACATCATCTCGGTGCTGTCGTCCGACCAGAGCCTGGTGGCGTCGGTGCTGCGGTCGGCCAACTCGGCGTACTTCAATCGCGGGGAAGTGACTTCGCTGCAGCAGGCGGTGCTGCGCGTCGGCGCCGACGAGGTGGGCCGGCTGGCGCTGGTGGCCAGCCTCGCCAGCCAGCTCAAGGTTCCGGGCAGCTTGCAGAGCCTCAAGCAGCAGGTCTGGGAGGGCGCGGTTGCCTCGGCGAGCATCTGCCAGGTGCTGGCGAAGAAGCGCGGCCTGCACCACGAGGACGCCTTCGTCGCGGGCCTCCTGCACGACTTCGGCTGGATGGTGGGCATCTCGGCGCTGGAGTCGATCATCGAAGGGCGCAAGGAGACCCTCGCGCGCACGGCCGAGCAGTGGTCTTCGATGCTGGAGCGGCTGCACGTGCGGCTCGGCCTGGACGTGGCCGAGCGCTGGAACCTGCCGACGCTGCTCTACGGCGTCATGGCCGAGCATCACGTGCCGGGGGCGGCGCAGGGCGATCACGCGGCGCTCGTCGAGCTGGTTCACGCCAGCGACGCGGTGGTGGAGATGCTGACCGGGCAGTCGCACGTGTCGGCCTTGGATCTGGCCAGGGTGCGGCAGCTGCGGCCGGGCGAGGCAGAGCTGGTGGCGGCGGCGCTGCCCGGCCTGCCGTCGCTCATCTCTTCGTTCAACCCGGAGGGCATCGCGGGCGCGCGGCCGCGCTCGATGCTGATCCAGCCGGCGACGACTTTGCCCGAGGGCTCGCGGCCCATCGAGGCGCGCGTGCAGGCGCTCAAGCCCAGGCCAAAAGGGCCGTTCACGATGATTGGCATTGCCTCGCAAGGCTGGACCATGCGCGGGCTGCAGCCGCTACAGGAGCTGGAGCTGCTGGAGGCGGAGATCATGCCGCCCGAGCAGCCGCCGCTGCGCATCTGGGCGAAGACGACGCTGTGCACTGAGCTTTCCGGATCGTGGCAGCTCGAATGCAAGCCATTCGCGCTCAGCGGGCCGGCGCTCAATCGCTGGAATGATCTATTTCGCAACACGCCGCGCGTGTAAGTTCCGCGGGGTGACCATTCCGCTGCGCCGCCGCCCCAAAAGCATTCCCAAGCAAGCCACGCTCCGCATCACGCAAGACATGGGCGAGAATGGCGCCTGCGGCGTTTTCTCCTCGGACAGCCGCGACCTCGTCAGCCTCTGCTGGGACGAGGACGGCAACTCCGACTGGGAGATCTGGTTCGACAAAAAGGGAGAACGCCGCTTGGAATTGGAGCGCCATTGGGGCCAAGGCGCGGTGACTTATCGCTGTCCCTACCGGAACGGACTGCCACACGGGTTGGTCCAGCAATGGGACAAGGACGGCGTTCTTCTCCTCGAGACGCGCTTCGAGAACGGGACGGGCGCCGACCTCTGGTGGGCCGACGGCTTTTCCGAACACCATCCGCTGGTAGACGGCCGCCTGCACGGCGCCGATCAGTGGTGGGCCGATTCGAAGACCGTCTACGAGGAGACCGCTT
>DATBAA010000697.1:0-2539 GCA_036271755.1 Myxococcales bacterium
GGTTGGCGTCCGGTCGTTCGAGCTCGATGCGGGCGGCAGAAGCGTCATCGCTGCCGGCTCGTGCGACGCGAGCGGGGCAACCACCACCGTCAACATCTCCTACTTCGACGACTCGAACGCGGTCGTCCGCACCGCGACGACGAGCGGCCCGGGCTGCATGGCCGCCAGCGTCGCGCTCAAGGTGCTGGTGGACACCAATGGCCTGACGCTGATCATCCTTCCGAGTTTCAAGAGCGCGCCCTTCGGCGGCGTCCCTCCCGGCAACTTCGCGGCCCGCTGGCTGGACGCGTCCGGCAACGCGCTCACGGACTGGTTCGCTGCCGGCGCGCTCACCGACATTGGCTTCCTCACGCAGCCGCTGATCGGCGGCGGAATCGCGGTGTCGTCCGACGGGAACACCTGGAATTTCATCCCCAGCGGCGAGGCGCGCATTGCTCCTTCTCCGGCCGTGCTCAACCTGGGCCAGCTGACCATCGTCCTCGGCGGCAGGGCCTATGCCGTCCAGTCGGATACTTTGAAGGCCCTGATCGCGCCGACCGGTGAGGTGTGCGCCCAGCTTCCTCCGATGAACGCCGCCACGGCGCAGGGCAGCTTGACCTTCGGCCGCGATGGGACGGTCGCGGCGGCTCAGCTCCACTTCGTAGACGACCTCAACAGCACCTGCTCCGTCGCCTGGTATCCCGGGCTCCTGAAATAGCGCGAAGACAAAATCTTCGATTACTGCCCGGTGCCCGTGATGGTCAGCGTGGGCAGCGCCGTCTGGCACACGCTCGCCAGGCCAGAGCTGCTGCTCAGGGTCGCGGTGGCGGTGAACGTGGCCGCGCCCGGCGGGGTGAACTGGGTGGTGAACTGGCGGGTGTCGTTCAACCCGGCACTCTCGAGCTGCGGCACGTTGAAGGCCGCCGCCGGAAGCACGAAGTCGGCGGCGTCGGTCCCGCCAAGCGTCCAGGTCAGCCCGTTCGCCGGCTGGGTGCCGGTGTTCCACACGTAGAAGCAGCCGCCCGCCGTCGAGGATGCTCAGCACGTCGGAGAGCGCATGATTGGCGATGCTCGCGCCTTGCGGAGCCGCCACTGAAGTGACGTTGAAGCTGAGCGTACTGCCGAACGCGATCTCGAACTCTTGTGACATGCTGGTGCACTGATTGATACAGCCCGTATTGGTTGGCAGCGTGAACAGCTTGTTGTTCTTGAGCGTCACCAGGATGAAGATGGTCTGGCCGCTGCCGTTGACGGTGGTGTTGTTGGTGACCTTGATCGCTTGGGTATTGGTGGTGGGGAGGCCGCAGGGACTCTTGCCGAAGTCGACCGATTTGGCCGGGAAGAGCAGGTCGAGCGTGCTCTGCAAGCCGCTGCCGCTCGTCGCCAACGGCGTCAGCAGCATCAGTCTGACCGGCAGCGGAACATCCAGCGAACGTCTTCGACGGAGGTCAGTGCCAGGTTATTTCTGCCGCGGCCCAGCTGCCGTCCGGCGAGCGCAGCTCGCGCGTCTCGCCTCCGAGGGCCCGCAGCAACCCGGGCAAGTCTTCGCTGCGCGTCCCGCTGACGATGAGACGGCCGCCGGGCGCGACCGCGGCGCGCAGGTCGGCCGCGAGCTTGCGCAGCGTCGCGGCGGGCATGTTCGCCACCACCAGATCGAATCGCTCCGCCGGCATTGCCTCGAGCACTTTCACCGTCACGCCATTCTCTCGCGCGGTTCTGGCGCAGGCTTCGCGCGCCGAAGGTTCGAGCTCCGCCGCGCAAATAGCTTCGAAGCCCAGCCTCGTACAAGCCACGGAGAGGATGCCGCTCCCGGCGCCCACGTCCAGCATGGTCTTGCCGCGCGCCGTGTCCAACAGCATGAGCGCGATTCGCGTGCTCGGATGCAGCCCGCTACCAAATGCCCCGCGCGGATCGACGACGATGAGCAGGCCATCTTCCGGCGCGGCCATCCACGGCGGCCGGATGCGAAACCTCTTGATATCGACGCCTTGATAGATTGCGCGCCATCCGGCAAGCCACGGACCATCGCCCAGCGCGGTCTGCAGCTCCGCCGCGCCTTCGCGATCGATCAAATGGAGAAACTGCTCGACGCGATCTTCCAGCCCTTCCGGCTGCCCATCGTCGAACGCGGCGGTGACCACATTGCCTTCGCAATTGGTTTCGAATGTCTCCCAAGTCCGCGAAGAGCTCACGCAGGTCATCCGCGCCTTCCGCGATTGTCACCCGCACGCGCCGCGACATCTCACAATCCTCGCCGAGACGTTCCGCCTTCATCCTCTGAAGCCTAAATGGTAGCGTCGCTGCTTGACCAGAAGGATCGGTGCCCGCATGCGGTTCTTCGTTCTCTCCTCGATGTTGGGCGTGCTCGCGGTCTCTGGCTGCGCGGCGTCATTGCCGCACATCCCTCGTCCTCAGGCGACAGCAGAGGTCGAGGCGACGGAGCGCGCCTTTGCAAAGACGCTGGCCGATCGCGATCACGCCGCGTTCATGCGCTTCCTCGGTGAAGATGCGGTGTTCTTCGACGGCGCGGGCGTGAAGCGTGGCAAGGCGGAGATCGCCG
>DATBAA010000698.1:0-9795 GCA_036271755.1 Myxococcales bacterium
GCGCCGGCGTCTCGGTGACCTATGCGCCCGGCATCGACACCGGAGCCATCGTCGACCCCGGCGGCAAGTGCCTCGACGTCGCGGGCGCCAATCGCGCCAACGGCACCAAAATTCAGCTGTGGGAGTGCAACTCGACCGACGCCCAGCGGTGGAAGCGCGGCGCCAACGGCTCGCTGCAGGCGCTGGGCAAATGCATGGACGCCGCGGAGAGCCTTCACCTCTTCGACTGCAACGGCAGCGAGACGCAGCGCTGGTCCGCCGGGCCGGACGGCACCATCGCCAACTCCGGCAAATGCCTGGACGGCAAGCTCGCGCTGGGCGCCTGCCCCGGCCAGCGGTGGCAGATCGCCTCCGGAAGCTCGCTGCACGACGAGGCCCTGGCGGCGGCGCGAAAAGCCGAGACCGCCATCGTCTTCGTCGACAAGTTCGAGACCGAAGGTGCGGATTTGGCCGATATCGATTTCTCCGCGGAACAAAACCAGCTGATCCGGGACGTGGCCGCGGCCAATGCCAACACCATCGTCGTCATCAACAGCGGCTCGGCGGTGACCATGCCCTGGCTGGGCCAGGTGCGCGCCGTCTTCGAATGCTGGTACCCCGGGCAGGAGTACGGCAATGCCATCGCCGCGTTGCTCTTCGGCGACGCCAACCCTTCGGGAAAGCTGCCGGTCACCTTTCCCAAGTCACTCGCCGACGTGCCGGCGCATACGGCCGCGCAGTGGCCCGGCGAGAACGGCACCGTGCACTATTCCGAGGATATCGACGCGGGCTACCGCTGGTACGACCGGCACCAGCTCGAGCCGCTCTTCCCGTTCGGTTACGGTCTTTCTTATACGGTCTTCGCTTACGCACATTTGCAAGTCGAACGGCGCCGCGTCTCGTTCGATGTCACCAACACCGGCAAGCGGGAAGGCGCGGAGATCGCGCAGGTGTATGTCGCGCAGCCGGCTGCGAGCGGCGAGCCTCCCAAGAGCTTGCGCGGCTTCGCCAAAGTCACCTTGAAGCCGGGCGAGACGCGCAGGGTGACCGTCTCACTCGACCCACGTAGCTTTCAATATTGGAGCGGCGGCTGGAAAAAAGCCGTGGGCTTGCAAAAGGTGCTCGTCGGCTCCTCTTCGCGCGATATCCATCTCACTTCGGATCGATAAGATCACCGCACCTAAGACTTTTGTCCTAGGTAGTCAAAATGACGTGCCGCGATGCTTCCCGGCGGCACCAATCTGAATCTAATCGAATGCATAGGTCACACCCATGTGCTCGCAGGTGAACCTGTAAAATTATTAAATCACCTCGAATAGGTTCCGCGCTTTGACATGCAGTCCGTCAAAGCGTAACTGCCGAGGACGTCATTTGGGGGCAAGTGACGACTCAACCCGGCTGTTCTGCGAAACCCTAAACCATTGGGAAAGGGAACCCTATGCGTTTGAAACGCCTTTTTCACGTCAGTAGCTCTTCGCTTCTATTTCTCGCCTCTTTTACCGCTCATGGTCAGTCTACGGCGGCGGCCACTCCGGCAGTGGTGGGTCCAGCCGACCCCGGTCCACGCGCTGGCGTAGCCAACGCGGGCGGCCCGCTGGCCAACCTCGGCACCGACCTCTCCGGTCTCTTCAGCCAGGCGCGAGTCCGCTTCCAGGAGATCGACTCCGTCTCCGGCGGACTCACGGGCGAAGACGGCCTGGGTCTGGGCCCGACCTTCAACGCCAACAGCTGCGCTTCGTGCCACGCGCAGCCGGCCGTGGGCGGCTCCAGCCCGCACCCTTCGCTGGGCCAGGTGAAGTCCGTCAATCCGCAAATTGCCTTCGCGACGCTCGATCGAAGGCCTGGCATGAACCAGGTGGTGCCGTCGTTCATCACCACCGACGGGCCAGTGCGTGAAGCGCGCTTCATCCAAAATTCGGACGGCAGCTTGGACGGCGGCGTGCACGGCCTCTTCACCATCCAGGGCCGCGTCGATGCTCCCGCGGGCTGCGTGCAGGCGCAGCCGCCCTTCGCGCAGCAGCTCAGCAGGGGCAACGTCATCTTCCGCATTCCCACGCCCACCTTCGGCCTGGGCCTCGTCGAGGCCACCCCCGACGCGACCCTGAGCGCCAGCCTGGCCAGCACCGCAAACGCGCGCGCCAACCTGGGCATCGGCGGCCGCTTCAACACCACCGGCAACGACGGCACCATCACGCGCTTCGGCTGGAAGGCCCAGAACAAGTCGCTGCTCATCTTCGCGGGCGAGGCCTACAACGTCGAGCAAGGCGTCAGCAACGAGGTCTTCCCCAACGAGCGCGGCAACACCTCCTGCATGGGCAACTTCTCGCCGGAAGACAACAGCAACCTGCGCAATCCAAACAACGGCACGCTGACGGGCGACTTCAGCACCATGTCTTCCGACACCATCAACTTCGCCTTCTTCATGCGGCTCTCGGCGGCGCCCGCGCCCACCACGCACACCACGTCGGAGGTGCACGGCCAGCAGGTCTTCAACTCGATCGGCTGCAACCTCTGCCACACGGCCACGCTCACGACCGGGCCTTCGTCCATGCCCAACCAGGGCAACGTCGCCTATCACCCGTATAGTGACTTCGCCATTCACCATATGGGTCCCGACAACGCCGACTTCGTCAATCAGGGCGGCGCCGGGTTCGACGAGTTCCGCTCGGCGCCGCTGTGGGGCGTCGGCCAGCGCGTCTTCTTCATGCACGACGGCCGGGCGACGCCGAAGAACGGCGGCCTGCAGGCGGCCATCATCGACCACTTCAGCGTCGAGCAGAATGACATCAACTGCCTGTTTGGAGCGCAGTTCCGCTCGGACGGAGTCGCCTGCGTGGGCGAGGCTTCGTACGTCATCCTGAACTACGTGAACCTGAGCAACTCGTCGCAGCAGGACGTGCTCAACTTCCTGCGCTCGCTCTGAAATTGATTGTACATGCGCGGCTGCGAGCGGGTAGCTTGCGCCGCGCATGTACAACCGCGCGGAAGCCGTCGACAAGAACTTCGGAAAGGCAGTGAAGGAGGGCCGGCTGCCGCCGCCGCGCAGCAGCACGGGGCTGGCTGAAGCGGGGCTCTCGGCAGCTGAATTCATGGATCTGTTCGAGACGCAGATGATGAGCCGGCAGATGGACCTGCGCGCTCGCATCCTCCGTGCCCAGAACGAATGCTTCTATACGATTGGCAGCTCGGGCCACGAAGGCAACGCCGTCTGGGGCAAGGTGTTTCGCCTCACCGACATGGCCTTCGTCCATTATCGCAGCTGCGCATTCATGGTTCAGCGCGCCAAGCAGCTGGAAGGCTCGACGCCGCTCTATGACACCATGCTCTCGTACGTCGCCTCCAGCGACGACCCCATCGCGGGCGGGCGCCACAAAGTCTTTGGTAGCTACCCACTGATGGTGCCGCCCCAAACCAGCACCATCGCTTCGCATCTACCCAAGGCCATGGGCGCGGCCATGTCCATCGGCCGGGCGCGCGATCTGAAAATCGAGAGCGTCATGCCGTACGACGCCATCGTCATTTGCAGCTTCGGCGACGCCTCCATCAATCACTCGACGGCCGCCGGCGCGGTGAATTCCGCGCTCTGGGTGACGCACCAGAACCTGCCCATGCCGCTGGTCTTCATCTGCGAGGACAACGGCATCGGCATCTCGGTGCCCACCCCGCAAGGTTGGCTCGAATCGCAATATTCGTCGCGTCCGGGGCTGCACTACATCAAGGCCGACGGATTGAATCTCTGCGACACGGTACTGCGCGCCCGCGAGGCAGAGCAGCACGCGCGCGTCCGGCGAAAACCGGTCTTCCTGCACACCAAGATGGTGCGGCTGCTCGGGCACGCCGGGTCGGACGTGGAGACTTCCTACAGCACGCTGGCGAAGATCGAGGCGACGGAGTTCGACGACCCGCTGCTGCACTCGGCGCGCATCGCGCTGGAGCACGGCATCACGACGCAGGGTGAGATCGTCGAGATGTACAAGTCGATCGAGACGCGCGTCGCGGCCATTGGCGAGTATGTGAAGACGCGGCCCAAGTATCTCACCCGCGAAGAGGTGCGCGGCAGCCTGACCGCCTGCGCCTTTCCCAAGCAGTCTCCGGCCGTGAAGCCTTTGCCGGCTTCGAGCGAGCGGCTGCACCTCGCGAAGCTCATCAACCTGGGCCTCGCCGAGATCCTGGAGCGCTATCCGTCGGCGGTGATCTTTGGCGAGGACGTCGCGCAGAAGGGCGGCGTCTACAATGTCACCGAAGGTCTCTTCAAGAAGTACGGCGCGCGCCGGGTCTTCAACTCACTGCTCGACGAGCAGACCATCCTGGGCACGGCGCTCGGCTTTGCCCAGAACGGGTTTCTGCCCATTCCCGAGATTCAATTCCTGGCCTACGTCCACAACGCCGAGGATCAGCTCCGCGGAGAGGCGGCCACACTTGCTTTCTTTTCGCAAGGACAGTTCACCAACGGCATGATCGTACGGATTGCCGGGCTGCCTTATCAGAAAGGGTTCGGCGGGCATTTCCACAACGACAACTCACTGGCCGTCTTCCGCGACATTCCCGGCGTGATCGTCGCCGTGCCTTCCAACGGCGAAGACGCGGTCAAGATGCTGCGCGCCTGCGCCGAAGAGGCCTGGGAGCGCGGGCGGGTGGTGGTCTTCGTCGAGCCGATCGCGCTCTACATGACGCGCGATCTGGACGAGCCCAAGGACAACGCTTGGACCTTCGTGCACCCGCCCGCCGGCGAGAAGATCGCGATCGGCCAGATTGGCGTCTGGGGAGAGTCTGATGAGCTCACGATCGTCACGTATGGAAACGGCGTCTACTATTCGCGCCAGGCCGCGGGAGAGCTGCTGAAGAAAGGCGTGAAGGTAAAGATCATCGACCTCCGCTGGATTGCGCCAATTCATCCAGAGCCGTTGCTGGCGGCCATTGGCAATTGCCCGAACGTGCTGATCGTGGACGAGTGCCGCAAGACCGGATCGGTCAGCGAGTGGATTGGCTCGATGATGCTCGAGAAGATGCCCAGGCCGCCGCGCATGCGCATCGTCGCCGCGGACGACTGCTTCATTGCTTTGGGCAAGGCCTATGCTGCCGGGTTGCCGTCGAAGGAAGAGATCGTCGGGGCCGCGTTGGCGCTCTTGGAGCGGCCGTAAAGAAGCGCGCGGCATGGCGTATCCACCCGCCACAGGATAGAGCAACGAAATGCCGAAAGACGACGCTACTTCCGAGCTCGCGATCCTTGGCCTCAGCTTCAAGAAGATCGATTCGATGACGCCCGAGGCGCTCGACAAGCTGCCCTTTGGCGCCATCCAACTGGACGAGCAAGGCAAGGTGAAAGCCTTCAACATCTACGAGTCGAACCTCTCGCACATGCCCAAGAGCTCGGTCATCGGCAAGGACTTCTTCCGCGACGTCGCGCCCTGCACGGACGTGAAGGAGTTCCGCGGCCAGTTCCAGCAAGGCTTCGCCGACAAGCACCTGCACGCCAAGTTCAACTATCACTTCGCCTTCAAGCAGAAGCCGCGCGACGTCAGCGTCACGCTCTTCTACAGCAGCATCACCGCGACGGTCTGGGTCTTCGTGCAGCCGCGCTGAAGCTCAAATCATCTTGGCGGTTCGCGCCAGCGGATCGCGCATACCGTACTGGCCCGATTCGACCTGGTGGAAGAAGCGCTCGCAGGCCAGGTTGAACAGGTCTGGCTCTTCCAAATTGACCGCGTGCCCGGTGCGCGGAAAGAGCATCAGGCTGGCGGCGGGCATGCCGCGCTTGAGCATGAGCGAGACATCGAGGCAGGGCTCGTCCTCGTCGCCGCAGAGAATCAAGGTGGGCACCGTCGAGGCGGCCATCTCCTCTGCGAAGCCCGAGAGCGACGGCCGCAGCGCCTGATATCCCTTCAGCGTCAACGCCGAGCCCTGCGCCGAATGCTGCGTTACGCGCGCGACGAACTCCGCGAACCCGCGCGGGTCCTTGTTGCGGTACTGCACGCGCGTCGGCGTGAGCGTGCGGGCCTCGACGCAGGCCGGCCAGCCGTCGCGGAGCAAGCCCTCCGCGGCGGCCTCGGATTCGGCGCGAAATTGCGACCGCGCCTCGGAGCCCGAGCCAATGCCGGCCAGCGTCAGCGAGAGCGCGCGCCGCGGCCACTTCATCCCGAAATAGAAGCTCGCGAACGCGCCCATGGAGAGCCCGACGATGTGCGCATGCGCGAGGCCCAGCCCGTCGAGGACGGCCAGGATGCCCGCGCGCTGCTGTTCGTAGGAGTACTCCTCGACGCGCTGGGGAACGTCCGACGGCGGATAGCCGCGCGCATTGAAGGCAATGCAGCGATAGCGGCGCGAAAAGTAGCGCAGCTGCGGCTCCCAGGCGGCGATGTCGCCGAGAAACTCGTGGACGAAGACGATGGGTTGTCCGGCCCCGGCTTCTTCGTAGTGGAGCTTGGTGCCGTCAGGGCAATTCAAGAAAGGCATCTCGCAGCCTCCTGAAAGGTTTCGCGCGTGAGGACGACCGGCAATTGCGACGCGGGCAAAGTCAGGCCGTCCGCGTACTTCCACTCGCCGTGCTGCTTGACGAACCGCGACAGCTCGGCAAACGAGACGTCGCGGCCGCGCTCCTCGAGGCCGGCGATGAAGAGCACCTCGTCCTTGCGCGCCTCGACGATGGTGAGCCCCGTGAAGCGCCGCCCTTGCGGAAGCGGCCCCAACTCCTCGAGCTGCGTCTTTCTCAGATACCCGGCGAGGCCGAGCGAGAAGGCCGAGTAGCGAGAGCGCATCAGCTGCTCGCAGGTGGGCGCCGGCGTGCCTTTGTGGAACGGCTCACAGCAGGCCGCATAGTCGCGCTTGGAGAAGCACGGACAGGTCATGCCGTTTCCTATAGCGCAGCTTCGGGGTAGCGGCGCTCGATGTGGCCGTCGGGGTATTTCGCGAAGCGGCCGGCATCGCGTGGGTGCACCGGGCCCGGCGTCGGCCAACCCCAGCCGCCGAAGCCTGTCCGCTGGTAGTCCTGGAAGGCCTCCTGCAGCTCCGCGCGCGTGTTCATCACGAACGGCCCATGCTGGGCCACGGGCTCCCCAATGGGCCGCCCCTGCAGCAGCAACAGCTCGCTCTCGACCGGGCCGTTGACCAGCTCCGCCGGCAGCGAAGGGTTCAGCTCGATGCGCGACGAAGCCGGAATCTCGCGCCCGTCGATGGACAGCCCGCTGCCCTTGAAGAAATAGAGCGAGCGTCCCGCTCCAGCGGGCCCTGCCGGCAACGTCCAGCGGGCCTTCGGCGCGAGCTTGATGGACCAGATCGCCACGCCAGAGTCGGCGCGCGCCGCCCAGGATCCCGGCGGCGGCGGCGGCGCACGGACATCTCCCAGACTGCCCGCGACCACGTTCACCGTGACCCCGGCGGCTTGCACGACCGGCGTCGAGTCATTCCAAAGCATGGTGAAGTATGGCTCGACCATCTTCCCGGCGCGGGGAAGGTTCAGCCAGATCTGGAACAGCTCCAGCGGATTTCCGGCCTTCTGCTCCAGCAGCGGAAACATCTCCGAGTGCACGATGCCTTTGCCGGCCGTCAGCCATTGCGTATCGCCCGCGCCAAAGCGCGCCGCGGCGCCCAGCGAATCGGAGTGATCGATATAGCCCTTGCGCACGATGGTCACCGTCTCGAAGCCGCGGTGCGGATGGCCGGGAAAGCCCGGAACGACGTCGCCGTGATACATGCGCCAGCCGTCCTTGCCCTCGAAGTCTTGGCCGATCTCCCGGCCTGCGAGCGAAGCCGCCGGCGCCATCCGCTCGTCACCCTTGGGATAGGCGTCGTCGTGATGGACGCAGAAGAGGAACGGGTCGGACGTTTGCCAGGGAAAGCCCAATGGATTGATCGTTTGAATCGCGCTCATGATTGGACTTCGATGCCCGAAGGCACGATTCGTTGCGGACAGCCAGTGCCGCTACCGGCTGGAGGTATAGCGGGTGAGCACGGCGGTGGCGTCGGCTTCGGCTTGCGCGTTTCCCGAGGCCTTCAATAAGGCAATCGCGGTTCGCTGCGCGGTGGCTGCGTCTCCCTGGCGGCCATTCTGGCTATAGGTGAAGCCTAAGATCTGCAGCACGTCGGGGTTCGCGCCGCGCGTCAGGGCATTGGCCTGCAGCGCGAGCCGCAGCGCCTCCTCGGGTCTTCCCAGCGAGGGGTTCGCCGCGATCAGCATGGCGGCGTCCGCCACCGGCGCGGGCCAGTCGGGCTGCAGGCGGCTCGCCTCGCGAAATGAGCCCAGCGCTTCGACGCGCCTGCCGAGCGCGTCCAGCGAGTTGCCCAGATGCCGGTGCACCGAGGGCAGCTGCGGCGCGAGCTCGCGCGCGAGCGTGAAGTGCAACGCCGCGGCCTGCGGATCGCCGTGCTGCAACAGCTCGCCGAGCATCTCGTGCGCCGTCTCGGACTGAGGGTTGAGCAGCAGCGCGCGCCGCAGATGTTGCATCGCCTCTTCGTCTTGCCCGGCGGCAGCCAGATCTCTCGCCAGGTTGAGGCGCGCGCGCAGGTTGCCGGCAAACGCGCCGATGGCGGCGCGGTTGTTCGCGACCGAGCCGCCGAAGTTGCCCAGGCGGTCCTCGTCGTCGGCGACGTCGGCGAGCGCGGTGGAGATGTACGAGCGGATGGCGCTCTGCTCCGGCGTGGCCAGCCACGCCTCCATCAGCAACTTCGAAGTCCCGGCGGTGCTGCTGGGCAGGGCGCGAAGCTGCAGCGCGGACATCAGCAAGACGAACCCGCGCCGGCTCGCGTCCAAGACGCCGGCGTCCGGCCCGTCCAGCCGGATGCGGCGCAAAGTCTCGACGCGCGTGCCCGCCATCGCTTTCACGTTCTCGGCGATCCGCTCCGCCGACGGCGTGGCGAGACGGCGCATCGAATAGAACTCGAGCACCGGCCGCTCCAGCGAATTGACCGTCGTCTCCTGCGCAAGCCAGGCTTCGGCGGAGTGGCGGTCCGCGACCATCATGGCGACCACGTCGGTGGCCGCGCGCCAGCCGTGGCGGCGCAGGTGCTCGGTGGCGGGCGCGTCCAGCTCGTCTTGAATGCGATCGAGATCGAGCGCCAGCGGCGCGTTGCGGCCCACCAGGAAGAATGAGTTCTGCCCCATCCACAAATAGGAGTAGGCGAAGGTGCTCATGAAGCTGCGGACGATGGTGCGCAAGTCCCGCGGCTCTTCGTTGATGGGCATCCATTGAACGAACAAGCCGCCTTCGGCGAGATGATCGCGGGCGGCGCGATAGAAGTCGGTGGAGAAGAAGGTGGAGTTGCCGACCTCGCCCAGCTGCGATTTTCCGTCCGAGACGATGGCGTCGTAGCGTTCGGGGCTGCGCTTCAAGAAGCTGAAGCCGTCGTCGGCGATGACGCGCACCTTCGGGTTGCGCAACACATCGCCGTTGAAGGGCGCGAAGTATTGCGCGCCGCGGATGACGGACGGAGAGAGCTCGACGCAGTCGACCCGCGAGACCGTCGGATGGCGCGCCGCCTCGCCCGCGGCGATGCCGGTGCCGAGGCCGATGGACAGCACGCGCTCGATGCGGGGAACGAGCAGGAAGGGAAAGTGCGCGAGGACCTGCTGCTTGTAGTCCACGCCCCGCGAGCTCTGGCCGATGCGGACGTTGTCGACCAGCATCACGCGCTGCTCGCCGTCGAGCGCGCGCTGCAGGACCTTCACGGTCGAGACCAGGCCCTCCTCGTAGAAGAGCGTCTGGTCGGAAGGCTCCTCCTCGATGCTGCGGAACGGCTGCGGATGCCAGAGGGCAATCATCGCGAACACGGCGGTGGCTGCAGCGCCGAACGCAGCGCCGGAGATCCAGCGCCCTGCCCGCT
>DATBAA010000699.1:0-10460 GCA_036271755.1 Myxococcales bacterium
TCGACGAGAAGATCGGCAAGCTGGAAAAGTCGGGAGAGGTCGCGGCGGCCGCGCTGGCCGAGCAGATGCGAACCGTCGCGAGCAACAACGAGCGGCTGCGGGACGAGACCGCGCGGCTCGCAACCGCGCTGCGCGCGCCCGCCACCCGCGGCCGCTGGGGCGAGACGCAGCTGCGCCGCACGCTGGAGCTGGCCGGCCTGCGGCTGCACGTCGACTTCCACGAGCAGCCGGTGGCGACGCTGCCCGACGGCGTGCTCCGCCCCGACGTGGCGGTGCGGCTGCCGGGCGGCAAGACCGTGCTGCTCGACTCGAAGGTGCCCATGGAGGCCTGGCTGCGCGCCGCTGACCTCTCCAAAGACGCGCCCGAGGCGGAGCGCCAGGCGCTCTTGCGCGTCCACGCCGGGCAGCTGCGGGCGCACGTCGAATCGCTCTCGCGCAAGCAGTATTGGGAGGCCTTTGCCGGCAGCCCGGAGATGGCAGTGCTCTTCCTGCCGGCGGACGGTCTCCTGGCGGCCGCGCTGGAGGTCGACCCCACGCTGCACGAAGACGCCTTCGCCCGCCGCATCGTGCTCGCCACGCCGGCCACGCTGCTCGCCCTCCTGCTCACGGTGGCGCACGTGTGGAAGCAGGAGAGCCTGGCGGAGAACGCGCGGGCCATCGCCGCCGAAGGCCGCATGCTGCACAAGCGCCTCGCTACCTTGAGCGAGCACCTGCACAAGCACGGCCGGGCGCTCGAGTCGGCGCTGAAGTCCTACAACGCCGTCGTTGGTTCGTTCGACAGCCGGGTGGTGCCGGCGGCCCGCCGGCTGGAGCAGCTGGACGCGGCCGGCGAAGGCGCGCAGCTGGTTCCACAGCTGGAGCTCGACGTGCAGCCGCACACGCCCAAGGCGTTGCTCGAAGCCGCGGTCATCGAGGATGCGAACTAAGTCCCAAACTCGGTGTTGACCCTCTCCACCTCGCAAGATAGCTTCCGCGCCCCGTGACCGCCCCCAACGCGAAGCGCCCGCGATTCAAGCGCATCCTCCTCAAGCTCAGCGGCGAAGCATTGATGGGAGATGGCAAGTACGGCATCGCCCCCAAGACGTTGCAGCAGATCGCCCAAGAGGTGAAAGAGGTCATCGAGCTGGGCGTGGAGGTCGGCATCGTCATCGGCGGCGGCAACATCTTCCGCGGCGTCTCGGCCTCCACCGAAGGCATGGACCGCGCCAGCGCCGACTACATGGGCATGCTCGCCACGGTCATCAACTCGCTGGCCCTGCAGGACGCGCTGGAGAAGTCGGGCGTCTTCACCCGCGTGCAGAGCGCCATCGACATGCAGCAGCTGGCGGAGCCGTACATCCGCCGCCGCGCCGTGCGCCACCTGGAGAAGGGCAGGGTGGTGATCTTCGCCGCCGGCACCGGCAACCCCTACTTCACCACCGACACGGCGGCGAGCTTGCGCGGCATGGAGATCCACGCCGACGTCATCCTCAAGGCCACCAAGGTCGACGGCATCTACAGCGCCGATCCGATGAAGGACAAGACCGCCACGCGCTACAAGACGCTGACCTATCAGGAAGTGCTGGCCAAGAATCTCAAGGTCATGGACTCGACCGCGATTTCACTTTGCATGGACAACGAGCTGCCCATCATCGTGTTCGATCTGGGCGGCGCGGGAAACATCATGAAGGTGGTCATGGGCGAGGACGTGGGGACGCTCGTGGGTACGCTCAAGGCGCAAGAACAGCCGGAGGCTTGAACCGTGGGAATGGCAGAAGACGTCATAGACGACCTGCGCAAGCGCATCGCCAAGACGCTGGACGATCTCCGCCGTGAGTTGGCGAAGGTCCGCACCGGCCGCGCCAACCCCGCGCTGCTAGAAGGCGTGCGCGTGGACTACTACGGCACGCCCTCGCCGCTGCAGAACATCGCCAACGTGACGGTGGCGGACCCGCGGCTCATCATCGTCAAGCCGTGGGAAAAGAACATGATCCCGCTCATCGAGAAGGCCATCAACGCGGCCGGCTTGAACGTCAACGCCATGAGCGACGCGGAGCTGGTGCGCGTGCCTATTCCGCCGCTCACCGAGGAGCGGCGCAAAGAGTACGTGAAGATCGTCAAGCACAAGGGCGAGGAGCACAAGGTCGCCATCCGCAACGAGCGGCGCGACGCCAAGGAGCTCGTCGAGGAGTCGGTCAAGGAGGGCGACATGACCGAGGACGAGGGCAAGAAGACGCAGGAGAAGATTCAGCTGGAAGTCGACGGCGGCATCAAGAAGGTCGACGAGATCATCGGCAATAAAGAAAAAGACCTGATGCAGGTCTGAAAGAAGCGCAACCCAATGGCCACCGCCAAGAAGAGTATTCGCAAAAATCCCAGCCCCGCCGTCCAAACGCTGGTCCTCGAGCTCGGGCGGGTGGTGGGCGAGGTCCAGGCCGCCATCCGCAAGGAGTTCCCGGGCAACGCGTCGTTCCAATCGGTGTTCAAAGCCGGCGAGCCGCTGCCGGAAGACGCCAATGAAATGCTGGCGCTGGGCCGCCTGGTCGCTCGGGAAATGCCCGACTACGCCCAGAACCTCATCAAGCACGCGGTCGATGGCGCTACGGTCAAGCACGTGACTTCACTGTCCGACCAGCTGCAACACGAGCTGTCCGCGGGCGAGCAGAAGTAACCAGGACGCCTCGCTCCGAATCTCCGGATCCGGCATCAGAGACGGGTCATGTCCCTAGATCTCGGCGCTCAATCAGCAGCAGTCACATCCATTGACGACCTGGTCGGCTACATCCGCGGGGCGGAGCGCCCCAGGGAAAAGTGGCTGGTCGGTGTCGAGCACGAGAAGATCGGCATCCACCAGCCCGGTCTCAAGCCGTTGGGTTACTACGGCAAAGGCGGCATCCGCGAGCTGCTCGACGCCATCGCGCGCCGGGCCGGGGGCGCCCAGCACAAGCACAAGGAGAACGGCCAGCCCATCGCGCTGCTCTCGGACAATGCCTCGGTGACGCTAGAGCCCGGCGGGCAGCTGGAGCTGTCGGGCGCGCCCTCGCGCTCGTTCGCGGCCATTGAACAAGAGATCCGCGAGCACCTGGCGGCGGTGAACAAGGAGTCGCACGACATCGCGTGGCTGGCGGCTGGCTATCGGCCGTTCGGCAAGCGCGAGCAGGTCGAGTGGATGCCCAAGGGCCGCTACGCAGCCATGAAGGAGTCGCTGGGCCCGCGCGGCCGGCTGGCTCCGGACATGATGCTGATGACCGCCACCGTCCAAGCCAACCTCGACTGGAGCGACGAGCAGGATCTGGCGGAGAAGGTCCGCGCGTCGACCGCGATCTCTCCCATCGTGACCGCGCTCTTCGCCAACAGCCCGCTCATCGAGGGCAAGCCGTCGGGCTACCTGGACTTCCGCTATCAAGTCTGGCGCGAGACGGACAACGCCCGCTGCGGGCTCCTGGAGCAGATGCTGAAGCCGGACTGGGGCTACCGCACCTACGTCGATTGGGCCATGGACGTGCCCATGCTCTTCATCCGCAACGGCAAGGAGTACAAGGACGCGCAGCAGCAGCCGTTCCGCGACTGGTTCGACACCGGCGTCACCCGCGACGGCACCAAGGCCCGCCCCACGCTGCAGAACTGGGTCGACCACCTCACCACGCTCTTCCCCGAAGTCCGCGTGAAGCGCGTGCTGGAGCTGCGCGGCACGGACGTGGTGCCGCTGCCCATGATGATGTCCCTGCCGGCCATCTGGGCGGGCATCCTCTACGACCCGGCCGCGCGCCGGGCCGCCTGGGAGCTGACGCAGAAGTGGTCCTTCAAAGAGCTGCTCGACTTCCAGGGCGAGGTCGCGAAGCACGCCCTGACTGCCAAGGGTCCGGGCGGCGTCACCGCGCGCGATCTCGCACGCGAAGTGGTGGCCATTGCCCGCGCGGGGCTCAAGACCACTTCCTTTTCGGAAGAAAAGCACCTCGATCCACTGTCAGACATCGTAGAGTCCGGTCGGACACTGGCGGAGCGGGTGCTCGAGGCGATGAACGCCTCGGGTGGAGATCCCCAAGCCGCCGTCCGCCTCTGGCAGATTGCCTGACCCTTCCCTCGGAGAACCACATGACGAAGATCGCCTTTGCAGCCCTGCTTGCGACCCTGCCCCTGTCCGCCCGCGCCGCCACGCTCAACTCGGACCCGGCCCATTCGACCGCCGGTTTCGCGGTCAAGCACATGATGCTGACCACCGTCCGCGGCGAGTTCGACAAGTTCACCTCCACGCTCGACTGGAACGACGCCGACCCCACCAAGAGCACGGTGACTGCCGACATCGACACCGCCAGCATCGACACGCACCAGGAAGGCCGCGACAAGCACGTCAAGAGCCCTGACTTCCTCGACGTGGAGAAGTTCCCCAAGATCACCTTCAAGTCGACCAAGATCGAGAAGAGCAGCGACGGCTACAAGGTCACGGGCGATCTGACCTTCCACGGCGTCACCAAGTCGATCACCCTCGACGCGCAGACGGACGGCAAGCCGCGCAAGAGCCCGATGGGCTCGATGGTGTACGGCGTCGCGGCCACCGGCAAGATCAAGCGCAGCGACTTCGGCGTCAGCTGGAACAAGAACCTGGACGGCGGCGGCGTGCTGATCTCGGACGAAGTGGCGCTCGAGCTCAACCTCGAGTACGGCGCCCCGAAGGCGAAGTAAGCAGCCTCCAGAAGTAAAAACCAGTCATGAGGCGGGTCACTTTTGGTGGCCCGCTTTTTTTTGCGCTCAGGACCGCGGCGAATCCGCTACTTGCCGGGGCAGCGCTTCTGGATGTCCCGTTGGCGCTCCTCGAGCTGGCCGGGGTTGCCGCCGTGCAGGAGCAGCATCGAGGCAGCGCGGGCTTGCAGCTGCAGCGCTTGCGGACATTGATTCAGCTGCGCCGCCACCTCCGCCATGGTGTCCACCGCCGACGCATCCCAAGGCGCGAAGTCGAGCGCGCGGTTGGCGAACGGCAGCGCCTCCTTCGCGCGCCCGCTGGTGGCCAGAAGCCACGCCAGATGATCGTTGCACGCCGGGCACTCTTCGCCGAGCGCCGCCGCCTTGCGCAGCGCGGACTCCTTCTCCTTGGCGTCCGTCGCGACCCCCGCGAGCAGGTACCAGCCGCGGAAGTCCTTCGCGGCGCCCGCGGCCGCTGCCCGCGCCACCTCCGGCGTGAGCTTGTCGTCCAGCTCCGCAAGCGCCACCAGCACCTCCGGATTGTTCGGGTCTTCCAGCCTCGCCTTCGCCATCTGAGCGCGCCAGGCCGCGAGCTTCGCCTGCTTGTCCGGCCACTTGTCCCGCAGGTGGAGCAGCCACAGCCGCACATCGGCCCGCGAAACGTCTCTCTGGATGAGCTTGAACTGCGGGTTGCTCTTCACCTTGACCATCACGAACTTGCCGGACTTTACGTACTGCGCGAGCGCTGCATCGAGCGCCTGCATCTGCGCCGCGTTGGCTCGATCGAGGTCGGTAAAGCTCGCCAGCCAGGCCTTGTCGAACCCCTCGCCGTCGAGCAGCCGCTTCTGGAACGCGGTCAGCTCCTTGCCGCGCTGGTTCCAGAGGTAGTGGTAGATCAGCCAGCCGCCGGCATAGTAGGGGCCGGGGTCTTCCGGGTCTCCCGCGCGCCACGCGAGGAGCTTCACCGCGGGGACGATCGGCCCGCGCAAGAGTGTGCCCAGCCCCGCGGGGACGGCGCCCACCGCCGAGATGGGCGCGCCGGGTGGCGCGCGCACGACGTGCGAGCCCGTGTTGGGCGGCCTGGTGTCCGCCTGGCGCTGGGCAATGGTCTGGACGAAGGTGGCCAGCCCCTCGGCGTACCAGCGCGGCTGCTCGGGGAAGAGGTAGTGCGAGACCGCGTGCGCCAGCTCGTGGGGAAGGTTCTCGGGCGAATCGAAGAAGGCATTGACCGGCGCGAGGATGATCGGCTCCTCGCGAGGCCCGGGCACGTAGAACGCCGCCGACCAGGTGTTTCCCGCGACCTCCTGAAACTGTTCTTCGGACTTGGGCGCGATCACGCGGATGTGCCCCGCCAGCTCCAGCTCGCCGCCGGCCAGGACGGCCATGTCCGTCGCGCGCGCCTTCTCCAGCGTCTCCATCATCAGGTCGGCGACGTCGGACGCGTCGGTGTCGAGGATGAAATGCTCGGTGGTGTATTCGGACCACTGGGCCGCGGCAGATCCCCGCGAGAGCAAGACGATGAATGCCGCCAGCGCGAGCCGGAAAGTCCCCATCGGGAGGTTCTACCGCGAATAGGGGTATTCGTTGATCCAATGAAAGCCGCGCGTGAGCAGCGGAGCTTTGTCGTCGCTCAGCTTGCGCAAGGTCATCGAAGCCGCTTCGCCGCCGAGCTTGCCGGTGAGCGCGAGGTGCTGGCCGTCAATCACGCGATAGTCGAGCAGCGCAAACGGCGGACCCTGCTCGGACTTCTTCACCGTCATCAGCCCGTTGGCCGCGTCGAGGATCATCTCCAGCGTGCGCGCCGAGCCGTCCTCGCCAATGGCGGTGATGAACTTGTTGCGGATGGCCACCCGCGCCCAACGGTCTTCGCGAGGCGTCGCGGCCGCAACCTTCAAATCCTCCACCGAATAGGCGCCGACCAGCGGCGGCGAGGTAGACGGCCATGAGGAAGAGGTGCGTCGAGTAGATCTTCACCGGCACGTCGTAGCTGAAGTTCAGCATCACGACGTTCAGCATCACCGCGGCTGCCGAGATCGCGCCGGCGAGGAAGGTGCGGCGCCAGAAGAGCAAGAGGCCGGCGCCGATCTCCAGCACGCCGCCAAACCCCGCGTAGACTTTGGATGCGCCCATGAACCGCCAGAGCAGGCCCATGGGCGAGACGGTGCCGATGGGCTGCATCAAGCGCGCGGCGTCGGGAACAGGAAATTGGCCGGCGAAGAACTTGGCGCAGCCGTAGCCGATGAGCGCGGCGCCCAGGCCGAAGCGGACATAGAAGCGCACGGCATCTTCCGCGCGCTGCGAGAGCGGTGCGCCTTTGGCGGCCAGCGTCCAGACGCCCGCGACGGCCAGGGCAAAGAGAACCAGCAGCGGCAGCTGGAAGTAGTTGTAGGTCGTGTCGCCGCTGCCGTTGGTGAAGACGGTCAAGGTGACATGAAACAGCCGCTGCGCGAGCCACGCCACCGAGCGATTCCAGAGCGATTGATAGGCGGCGTCGAGCTGCTCGCCGTGCGGCAAGTACCCGGCCGGGAACGGGAAGAGATAGATCGCGAAGTAGCTGGCGAAGAATCGCCTGGCGAATGATCTCATACCGTGCCCCCTCAGAGGGCGAGACTGGAGAATTGTCTCAAAAATTCCTCTCGCGCGCGCAGGCCGGCGCGAGGCTCGAGCTGCTTCTCGTCCTGAATCAAGTACGCGAAGACGATGGTGCGGCCCGCTTTGACGGCCCAGCCGACGTACCAACCGTAGGCGTGCGCCGTATCCAGGCCGCCGGCGGGCTTCGCGGGGAAGCCGCTGCCGGTCTTGCCGTGCACCTCCCAGCCATTGAAGTTGCCGGCGGCGGTGAGCCGCGCGGTCATCTCCACGGCCTTGGCGCTGACCGGCAGCTTTCCATTGACCAGCTTTTGCAAGAATTGGATTTGTTGGAGGGGCGAGATCTTCAAAGTCGAGCTCAGCCAGGCGCTCTGGAGCGCGCTCTCTCCGATGACGTCTTCATTGCCGTAATGAAAGGCCTGCACGTATTGGCGGAAGCGCGCTTCCCCCAACCATTCGGTCACCCGCTGCGAATACCAGACGACGGAGCTCTTGATCCAACTCGCGGGATCCGTCGGCAGCTTCCACGATGAATCCCAATCCGGGTCGCCGATTCGATAGCGGAGCAGCGGCAGGTGCTCGCCGGTGAGATATCCCGAATCATATCCCATCAGTGAGATGGCGATCTTGAACGTGGACGCGGGAGTGACCTGCTGATCGCAGACGCCGTCCTGCCGCAGCACCTTGCCGGTGCCCGCGTCGGCGATGACCGTGCAAGCCAGCAGGACGGCGATCATTCGCCGCGGAGCTCTTTGGCGATGTCTCCGGCCACGCGCCGCGCCTCTTCCAGCTGGTCGGGCGGGAAGCTGATGGCGCCCACGGCCGGGTGTCCGCCGCCGCCGTGGCGCTCGCAGATCTTCGCCAGGTTGTGCGTGCGCTCGGCCTGCCGCCAGGGGCTGGAGCCGAGCGAGATCTTGCTGCGCGACTTTCCCCGCGTGACCGAGACCGTATAGAGCGTGTCCGGGTTGGCGTCGTAGGCGATGAACTTGTTGACCGCGTCGATGCCCAGGTCCGCGAGGTCGAAGGTGGCCACGCGCTTCTTCAGCTCGATGCGCGACTTCACCAGCGCGACCACCTCGTGGTGGCGCTTCAAGACCGGATCGAGCGGGACGGTCACGAACGGATCCTGCAGCACATCGGAGAGCGTGCGCGTCGAGAGCTCGCGGATGAGGCGCGGGCAGAGCTCCGGGTCTTTCGACGCTTCGATGAGCAGCATCAGCTGCATGGCCGGATCCGTCAGCTGCACGGCCATCTGCGGGTCTTTGAAGAGCGCGCCGTCGATGATCTCCGCCCAGTCGATCAGCTCCTGCATGGGCTTCGCGTCCCAGCCGAACTTCGCCTCCACCGTCCGCGCGAGGAAGCGCGTGCAGCTCTTGGCGGCGGGGTCCCAGAACTTGCGCCCGCTGGCGTCGGCCTCGAAGGCGGCCTTGTCCTCCGGGCTCTCGAAGGCGCTCTGGTGGTGGTCGAACCACCAGGTGAGCCGCGGGTCCTTGGCGAAGCGGAAGTCGACGATGACGTTCTCTTCGCCCGAGAAGATGTCGTCGTCGAAGAGCTGGCCCGCGCGGTGCGCGAGCCCGCGCAGCTCGACGTCGGTGACGCCGGGCTTCACCTTCTCGCGATAGAAGCGCAGGAAGGTTGCCGCCGAGGAGACGCCGTCGAAGCAGTGGTCGTGGTAGCAAAGCTGAAGGTCAGCCATGGGGAAAGAGTAGCAGTTCTTCCGGTCGCTTGTGTCCAATGGCCAGTGGCCTGCAGCGGACAGGCGCTGCAGACAAGATTTTCGCTCATCCTCAGCTTAGAATTGCCGGATGACTGTCTTCTTTTGTCCTTACACAGGCAAATATCTCGATTTTGACAGGAGTTCTCTCGAACACATTGTTTCGGGGGCGATGGGAGGGAGCAGAGATTTCGCGATCCACGTCGAGAAGCAGGCCAACAACGTCCTAGGCTCGGAGGTCGATGATCAAGTCGCCAATATATATATTCATCGCAGAATGAAGCACGACCTCCGGGGCCATAGCGGGCGGGCTCCTCGCTGGGTATCCGCAGCCACGCTCGACGCATTGGGAGGTCGTGAGGCACGGTGGGAGCTGACGCTATCGGACTCGATACTTCGTGTGGAGCCGCAGGTCATTAAGGAACAGCTTCCAAACGGAGAACTCAGAATCACGGTGAGTGGAGACCGTGCTGAAGCAACGCGCATTTTTGAAGAAATTCGACTTGCTCACGAGGCTAAAGGCAAAAAAGTTTCACCGCCGGTCCTCACGGAGCAGCAGATCGAGCAGCCTAAGATCACAGTACAGTCGTTCTACGATATGCTCGCTTTTGGAAAATTCCCCGTAAAGGTAGCGCTAGGATGTGGCCATTGGCTGTGGGGGGAGAATTGGAGCCGAGGGACCGCTGCTGAGGGACTTCGACGCGCGCTCTGGAGCAAGACAAAACCTGAGTTCGATGCCGCTGTTGGAGACAAGGCAACTGCGCTTCCTGCACCGGCGAAACTTGGGATTCGGGTCGAAGACACGGAGCATGGTTTCTTCGCTAGTCGTCTTCCAGATCGAACTAGCGTTCTCTTGATCTTTCCCTTTGGCCAGCAAGGGTGGGCCGTGAAACTTGGGCAGGTTCCCGATCCGGAGCCAACGATGATGGTTCTTGATGTGAAGGCTCGCACGGTTCGCCGTTTATCAGTCCTGGGCATCGCATCTGAAAATCGCTTTCGGCACGAGCCGTCGTGATGGGCTACACGCTGGGCCAGGCGGCGAGCTGCGGCAATCGCAGGCGGCCGTCGGGGACCCTGCGGCCCACGAAGGGCTTCACATCGGCCGCGCGGAAGGCTCGTTTCCAAGCCGCGAAGGTGCCGCCGTTGCGCCAGGCTTCCAGCGCCGCGAGGCCGGCCTCTTCGCCGCCCTGGGCGAGCATGTATTCCACCCAGGCCCAGCGCGGGCTCGTCGGGCGGATCTCCGCGCGGCCGCGCAGCTTGCCGCGCAGATACGCGACGCGGCGTTCGGTCTCTTCGATGGGCACGAACGGCGCGCCATCCATGGGCGTGTTGCGCTTGGCGACGAAGGGCGCGCAGCCGAAGCTCATCGGGATGATGCGCGAGAGCTCGCCGGCGAGCAGCACCAGCTCGTCCAGGTCCGAATCCTCTTCGCCGGGCAATCCGAGCATCAGATACAATTTCAAGCGTGCGAAGCCGGCGGCGCGCGCCAGCTCGGCGG
>DATBAA010000700.1:0-2747 GCA_036271755.1 Myxococcales bacterium
CCAAAGCCTTGCCGGAGAACGCGACGGCCGTCTTCCTCATCAACCACCGCAGCAACTTCGACTATGTGGTCGTCGGCTGGGCGTTGGCGCGGCAGGTGGCCATCAGCTACGCGGTAGGCGAGTGGGCGCGGGTCTTTCCGCTGGACTGGCTCTTCAAGGCCTTCGGCGGCTTCTTCGTGCGGCGCGGCTTTCCCGACCCGCTCTATCACTCGGTCTTGCGCCGCTATCTGCAGCTGATCACCCGGCGCGGCGTCACCCAAGGCATCTTTCCCGAGGGTGGCCTCACCCGCGACGGCGCGCTGCGGTCGCCGAAGGTGGGCCTGCTGGATGCGTTGCTGCAGCTCTCGTCCGAGCCGGGCTTCGACCGCGAGCTCTACTTCGTGCCGGTGGGCATCAACTACGACCGCGTCCTGGAGGACAACGCGCTGCTCAAGGAAGCGCGCGGCAAGGCAGCGCGGCCGCCGACCGCCGCCGAGAAGCTCCGCGGAGCGCTCAAGCTGATTGGCATCGTCCCCTGGCGCGTCCTCGTCAACCTGCTGCGCGTCGCTACCGGCCGGCTGCACCGCGCGGGCTATGTGGCGGTCGCGTTCGGCGAGCCCGTGAAGCTGCGCGATCTGCCGCAAGCGCAGAGGCTGGCCACGGCCTCCGACGAAGAGCGGCGCGGCATCGCCAAGGAGGTCGCGGTGCTCTTGATGGATCGCATCGCCCACGTCGTCCCGGCCACGCCGGTGCCGCTGGTGGCGCGAGCGGCGCTGGAGCTCGGCGCCACCGACAAGAACGCGCTCATCGTGAAAGTCCGCGAGCTGAAGGCGCGTCTGGACGAGCTGGGCGTGCCGGTGGCGGAGGGCAAGGAGTTCGACACGCAGAGGACTGCCCGCGAAGACCTGGCCGAAACGGATCGCAACCGCGACCTGCTGCGCCTGGAGGGCGACCTGCTCGATTCGGAGGAGGCCGAGCAGATCGTCCGTCTGGGCCTGAAGCGGCTGGTGCAGAGAAAGGCGCTGCGGCGCGACGGAGACAAAGTCTTTGCCGGGTCCCACCCCGAGCTGCTCGACTACTACGCTCGGTCGCTCGCCTGCTTGTCTCCAACGGCAGCTTCGCGAGCGACCAGTCCTTAGCTTTCCAGCGAATGGCCGAGCCAGCAGCACAGCAAGAGCCCCGCCGTCTGGCGGACTTTCTCCGCGAGCGCGCGCAGGAGATCCTGGCTCACTGGGAAAAAGAGGTGATGAGCGTGCGCTCCGCGCGCAAGCTCTCGCGGCCGCTGCTGCTCGACCACCTGCCCGACTTCATCGCCGACCTGGCCATCTACGTGGACGACCTTCGCCAGGGCAAGGACAACGCTCCGCCAGACGAGAACCCGCAGATCCACGCGCTCGAGCGGCTGGAGGTCGGCTACGACCTGGCCGAGGTGGTGGAGGAGTACTCGGTGCTGCGCCGCTGCATCACCGAGCTCGCGTTCTCGCGGCACACGCCGGCGCTGCGATCTGGTGAGTTGCCGCGGCTGCACGAGGCCATCGACATGGCCATCTCCACCAGCGTCACCCGCTACACCGAGGCGCGCGAACGCACGCTGCGGGCGCTCGACCGCATCTCCAGCGCCGCGCTGGTGCACCACGACGTCGAGTCGCTGCTGCCCGGCACCCTCGACGCCTTCCTGGAGACCACCGCCGCGGTCGACACCGTCGCGCTCTCGCTGAGAGAAGACGGCGAGCTGCGCATTCGCGCGGCCTTCGGGTACCCGGAGCCCGGGCCGGTTGGCGCGCTGGTGACGCCGCCGCACTTCTCCGCCCGGGTGGAGAAGCTGCGGGCGCCGCTCTTCATCAGCGATGCTTGCGGCGACCCCGAGATCAAAGGCTCACCCACCTGCGCTCCCGGCACGCGCGCGCTCTACGGCGTGCCGCTCATCCTGGGCGGAGAGCTGCTCGGCGTCGCCGTGATGGGCTCGCGCAGCGCCTACGACTTCTCGCAGGAGGATCAGTTCCTCTTCCGCACCATGGTCAACCGCGCCGCCTCGCTCATCGCCCAGGCCGGGTTGGACCAGAAGCTGCGGGCGCGCACCAAGAAGCTGGCCGATGCGCTCGAGTATCGCGATCGCATGCTGGGCGTGCTCTCGCACGATCTGCGCAATCCATTGGGAGTCATCACCACCTCGGCTGCGCTCCTGCAGTTGGGGACGCTGGACGAGTCGCAGCAGCGGGCCGTCGCGCGCGTGGTCACCAACGCCAACCGCATCGAGCGCATGGTGCATGACCTGCTCGACTACACCCGCTCGCGGCTGGAGCGCGGGCTGCCCATCGATCGCCGCACCGGAGACCTGCGCGCCATCTGCCAGCAGGTGGTGGAGAACATGCAGGTGCTGCATCCGAAGCGTCCCGTCACGCTGAAGGTCACGGGCGGCTCGCGCGGGTTCTTCGACCCCGATCGCGTGCTCCAGGTCGTCTCGAACCTGTTGGGCAACGCCGTCCGCTACAGCCCGCCCGGGACGCCCATCACCGTCACCCTGCACGAGGCCCCGGAAGGACTCTGGATGTGCATCCACAACCAGGGCGAGCCCATCGCGAAAGCGGTGCTGCCGCGGCTCTTCGAAGCCTTCGAGCGCGGCGTGCCCGACGAGAGCGGCCGCAGCGCGGGGCTGGGGCTCGGGCTCTACATCGTCAAGCAGATCGTGGAAGCCCACGGCGGCCGCGTGGAGGTGGTCTCCACCGCGGACGCGGGCACGACCTTCAAGGTGCTCTGGCCGGCCTAGA
>DATBAA010000701.1:0-6254 GCA_036271755.1 Myxococcales bacterium
TCCCGAGTTCCGCGTGAGACAATACAGCGATGGTGGGGCAAGGCCACAAAGTGACCAACGCGCAGGATGTGAGGATATGAAAGCCTGGCACTGCGACGCTCACGAAATACCCCTGCCCGAGGGGCATCGCTTCCCCATGCAGAAGTACGTTCTGCTGCGGCGGAAACTGCTCGAGGAGCGGGTCTTTTCCGAGAGCGAGCTCTTCCCGGCCGGCCTGGTCGACCGCGAGCTGCTCTTGGGCGCCCACGAGCCCGCCTACGTCGACGCGGTCTTTACAGGCACGCTGTCCGAATTCGAGCTGCGGCGGCTTGGTTTTCCTTGGAGCGAGGGGCTGGTCGCCCGCTCGCGCGCCAGCGTCTTCGGCACCGTCGCAGCGGCGCGCGCGGCCTTGGAAGAGGGCATTGCCTGCAATCTGGCCGGCGGAACGCACCACGCCTTTGCCAGCGAAGGCAGCGGCTTCTGCGTCTTCAACGACATCGCGGTGGCGGTGCGGGCGCTGCAGCGCGAGGGGCTCATCGACCGCGCGGTCATCGTCGATCTGGACGTGCACCAGGGCGACGGCACGGCGTCGATCTTCGCGGACGATCCGTCGGTCTTCACCTTCTCCATGCACGGCGCGAAGAACTTTCCCTTTCGCAAGCAGCGCAGCTCGCTCGACGTGGAGCTGCCCGACGGCTGCGGCGACGAGCAGTACCTCGCGCTCCTGGAAGAGCACCTGCCGCGCGTCTTGTCCGAGGCTTCGGCGCAGATCCTCTTCTTCCAGGCCGGCGTCGACCCGCTCGAGGCCGATCACCTGGGGCGCCTCAAGCTGAGCTTGGACGGCTTGCGGCGGCGCGATCGCTTCGTGTTGCGCTCGGCGCGGGCGCTGCGGCTGCCGGTGGTGGTGACGCTAGGCGGCGGGTACGCCCGGCCGGTCTCGCTCAGCATCGAGGCGCACGTCGGGACCTTTCGCGAAGCCCGCGGCGCCTTTGAGCGAGAGCACCGCCTCTAGATCCGCGGCGGCGAGCGGCCTGCCGAAGAGGTAGCCCTGGCCGTACTCGCAGCCAAGCTTGCGCAGCTCTTCCAGCTGCGCTTCGTTCTCGACACCTTCTGCGATCAGCGTCAGCCGCAAGCCTTTGGCGAGGCTGACGATGGCGTTGACGATCTCCCAGTTGCCGCCGGCTTCGGTGCCTCGGGCGATGAAGCTCCGGTCTATTTTCAGTGTATCGAGACGGAAGTTCTGCAAGTAGCTGAGCGAAGAGTAGCCGGTGCCGAAGTCGTCCAGGTCGAGCGAGACGCCCAGCGAGCGCAGCTCGGCCAGCACCAGCGCCGCCCGCGAAGCGTTCTCCATCAGCATCGATTCGGTCAGCTCCAGGCGCAGCGTCCGCGGCGGCAGCTGCGACTCGGCGAGCGCGCGCGCGACCGTGTCCACCACGTCGACGTTGAGGAACTGACGCGCCGACAGGTTCACGCCCACCGAGAGCGGCTCCTGGTACTTCACCTGCCAGGCGCGAGTCTGCCGGCAGGCCTCGCGCAGCACCCACTCGCCGATGGGCACCACGAGGCCCGTCTCCTCCGCCAGCGGCACGAACTCCAAAGGCCGCAAGAGCCCGCGCGTGGGGTGCTGCCAATGAACCAGCGCCTCGAAGCCGGCGATGGCGCCCGTCGCCAGCGAGACGACCGGCTGGTAGTGCAGCGTCAGCTCGTGGCGCTCGACGGCGCGGCGCAGCTCCGATTCGAGCCGCAGCAGCGCCACGGCGCTCTTGTGCATGGCCGGATCGAACTCGGCGTGCCCCGCCCGGCCGCGCGACTTGGCGCGATACATGGCCAGATCGGCGTCTCGCAAAATCTCGTTGGCCGACAGGTAGTCCGAGCTGCCGTGGGCGATGCCGATGCTGGGCGTGACGACGACTTCCTGGCCCGAGAGCGAGTGCGGGGTGGAGAGCTCGCGCTGGATGCGGGCCGCCACCCGCGCGGCCTCGGCCGAATCGGGGACGTCCTCGACCAGCACGGTGAACTCGTCGCCGCCCAGCCGCGCAACGGTGTCCTCGGGCCGCACGCACTTCAAGAGCCGCTTCGCGGCTTCGATCAGGAGATCGTCTCCGGCCGCGTGGCCCAGGCTGTCGTTCACCACCTTGAAGCGATCGAGGTCGATGAAGAGCACCGAGAAGTCGCTGCCCTTGCGCCCGCGCATGCGCGCGAGAGCCTGTCCCAGGCGGTCCATGAAGAGCGCGCGGTTGGGCAGGCCCGTCAGTGAGTCGTGCAGCGCGCCGTGCCTCAACTGCTCCTCGACGAGCTTGCGCGCGGTGACGTCGGTCTGCGAGCCGGCCAGCCGCAGCGCCTCGCCCGCGGCGTTCCGCACCGCGGCCCCGCGCAGCAGCATCCAGCGATAGGCGCCGCTGCGGTGCTGCAGCCGGTACTCCACCTCGATGTGCCGCGCGCCGCTCTTGAAGTGCTCGGACAGGTGCAGGAGCAGCCGCGTCCGGTCGTCGGGGTGGACGCGCGACATCCACTCTTCGGGCTTGTCGCCGATCTCGTGCGGCTCGAAGCCGATCATCTCCGCCCAGCGCGCGCTCACCTCGAAGCGATCGCCCGGGACATCCCAGTCCCACAGCGCATCGTTCGCGCCCAGGGCCGCCAGGGCGTAGCGCTCTTCGCTCTTGCGCAAGGCCTCTTCGGCGCGCTTGCGGGCGCTGATCTCGAAGATGCTGCCCTCGAAGCCGGAGAGGTTTCCCGCGCGGTCGCGCACGGCGCGCGCGTTCTCCGAGATCCAGAAGATCGTTCCGTCGCGGCGGCGCATCTGCGACTCGAAGCCGGTGATGGCGCCCTTCTCGGCGACGGTGCGCTGGAAGAGCAGCCAGCGCTCGGGGTCGAGGTAGAGCTGCTGCGTCGCCTCTGGCGGCTGCGCCATCATCTCGGCCGCGCTTGCGTAGCCGAAGATGCGCGCCAGCGCCGGGTTGGCGCGGAGGATCGAGCCGTCCACCGCCGACTGGTAGATGCCCTCGACGGCGTTCTCGAAGATGCCGCGGTACTTCTCGTCGGCGTCGTGCGCGCGCTCCTCGAGGACCTTGTTCTGCGTCAGGTCGAGGAAGAGCCCGATGGCCGCCGGCTGTCCCTGGAAGGTGCCGTGCTTGCCGTGCACCTCGACCGGAACGCTGCCGCCGTCCTTGCGCCGCGCGAAGAACGCTCCGCGGATGTCCGCCGCGTCCGCGCGCTGGAGAATGCCCTTGGCGATCTGCACCTGGCCGGGCTCGGCCACCAGATCTTCGACGTCGACGCCGACCAGCTCACCCGGGCCGTACCCGAGCAGCTCGTGCAGGCGCGCGTTGGCGAAGACCACCCTGCCCTCGGCCACCGCGCCGACCCCAGCCAGGGACTGGTCGGTCAGCCAACGGTGGATCTCGGCGGCTGAATCCATCTCGGTGGGACGATATGAGTGTTTCTGCGACACCGGTCAAGATGACAGAGATCACAGCGCTCAAGCGCCAACAATCTCTTCAGTTTTGCATCGGAGCGTGCTGGGCGACGAGCTTTCGCTTGTGCATCTTGGTGGTCTGGCGCCGCGCGTGGTGGTGCTGCTGCGCTTCGACGGTCTCGTGCACGCCGGCTGCCGCGATGAGCAGCACGCCCGCGGCGGCCAAAGAGGCGAAGCCCAAGGGCATTCCCCAGTGCCAGTTGGGGGGCTCAAGCTCTACCAACGACTGGACTTCAAGGTGAGTTGCCTGCACCAGCTCGTGCATATCCTGTGAGACGGTGCGACCTACTGTCTGGATGAGTGCGTCCATGGTGCCGCTTTAGACGCGCGGCACCTGCTCGTAGGTTCAGCTGAGTGATTCCGGCACCTTAGACGCAGCCCGTCATACCTCGAGGCACAGGGGCGGTCGCGCTGCGGGCGGCCGCGGCTAAGCGGGTCCGCCGCCGCTCTTCCGCTCGTCGCGCCGGAAGAAGTCCTTCAAGGCCTGCTTGGTGGTCTCGCGCGCCATCTCGGCGATGGAGGTGGTGAGCGGAATTCCCTTGGGGCAAGCCTCGACGCAGTTGGCGGCCTTGCCGCAGTCGCCGACGCCGCCGTCGCCCATCAGGCCGTGGAGGCGCTCGTCGGCGTTCATCGCGCCCGTCGGGTGGCTGTTGAAGAGGCGCACCTGCGAGATGGCCGCGGCGCCGATGAAGCTCGTCGTCTGCGAAACTTGCGGACAGACCTCCAGGCAGCAGCCGCAGGTCATGCAGGTGGAGAGCAGGTAGCGCGTGTCGGCCTCTTCGCTGGCCTGGCGCGGGCCGGGGCCCAGATCGTACGTGCCGTCGAGCGGCACCCAGGCATGGACGCGCTTCAAGGCGTCGAACATCTTCGAGCGGTCGACGCAGAGGTCGCGCACGCGCGGAAACTTCCTCATCGGCGCGATGTGGACAGGCTCGGTCAGCTTGTCGATCAGCGTCGAGCAGGCCTGCCGCACCTTACCGTTGATGTTCATGGTGCACGAGCCGCACACCTCTTCCAGGCAGGCAGCGTCCCAGGCGGGCGGCGTGGTCTTCTTGCCGTCGGCGGTGACGGGCTCGCGCTGGATCTGCATCAGCACCGAGATGATGTTGGCGTTGGGCCGCCGCTCGACGTGGAACTCTTCCACGCGATCAGGGTGGCTGCGCTCGATGCGGACGACGAGTTTATCGGTGGCCATGGTCGTTGGGCTCAATCGTAGTGGCGCGGTTCGGGCGGGACAATGGGGTTGGCGAGCGACTGGAGGTCGCGGAACTCGACGCTGGGCCCCTCTGCCGTCCAGGTGCCCATGCTGTTCTTCGTCCATTTCTCGTTGCGTGCCTTCCAGGCGGCCATGAACTCGGGGTCGTCCGTGGGCTTGGCGGTCTTGGGCTTGGGCAGCACGAACTCCGGCTTGTAGTGGCTGCCGCGGCTCTCGTCGCGCAGGCGCGAGGACTTGAGCATCAGGTGCGCCAGCTCGAGCATGTTCCAGAGCTGGTTCACGTAGGCCGAGCTCTGGTTGACGGTGCGTCCGGTGTCGAGGACGTTGCACTTCTTCCAGCGATCCTTGAGCGTCTGGATCTGCGTCAGGGCCTCGTCGATCTGCGAGTTCACCTTCACGACGGTGGCGGCCTTGATCATGATGTCGCCCATCTGCTGCCCGATGACGTACGGGTTCTCCGCGCCGTCCATCTTGTAGATCTTCTCGAAGCGCTCCTTCCACTGCTGCTTCGCCGAATCGAGCAGCGAGGAGGGCACGTCGCCCTTCTTGGCAGCCGCGTTCTTGGCGGCGCTGATCATCGCCGGGCCGGTGATCATGCCGGCGTAGATGCAGCTCAAGAGCGAGTTGGCGCCCAGGCGATTGGCCCCGTGGTAGCTGTAATCGCACTCGCCCGCGGCGTAGAGGCCGGGGATGTTGGTCTGCTGCTGGCGCGGGCTGCCCGCCACCATGTTGCCCTTGGCGTCGGCCTCGTAGTCGACCCACAAGCCGCCCATCGAGTAGTGCACGCCAGGGAAGATCTTCATCGGCTCGTGGCGCGGATCGACGCCCTGGAACTTCTCGTAGATCTCCATGATGCCGCCGAGCTTGCGGTCCAGCGTGGCGGCCGGGATGTGCGAGATGTCCAGGTAGACCGCGTCGCCGCCGTTGATGCCCATGCCTTCGTCGCGGCACTTGGCGAAGATCTCGCGGGTGGCGACGTCGCGGGGGACGAGGTTGCCGTAGTGCGGGTACTTCGTCTCCAGGAAGTAGTCGCGCTCGCCCTCGGGGACGTCCTTGCCCGAGCGGGTTTCGCCCTTCTTCTTCGGCACCCAGATGCGGCCGCCTTCGCCGCGCGCCGACTCGGACATGAGCCGGTGCTTGTCCTCGCCGGGGATGGCCGTCGGGTGCACCTGGACGAACTCGGCGTTGGAGTAGATGGCGCCGTCCATGTAGCTGCGGCCGTTGGCGCTGCCGGTGTTGATCAGGCTGTTGGTGCTGCGGCCGTAGACGATGCCGGGACCGCCGGTGGCGAGGCACACCGCGTCGGCCGGGAAGGCCTGGATCTCCATGGTGCGCAGGTCCATCGCGACGACGCCGCGGCAGGAGCCCGAGTCGTCTTTGACGAAGCTCAGGTACTCCCAATATTCGAACTTCTTCACCAGGCCGTCGGCCTCGTAGCGGCGGACCTGCTCGTCCAAGGCGTACAAGAGCTGCTGGCCGGTGGAGGCGCCCGCGAAGGCCGTGCGGTTGAAGAGCGTGCCGCCGAAGCGCCGGAAGTCGAGCAGACCTTCGGGCGTGCGGTTGAAGGGCACGCCCATGCGGTCG
>DATBAA010000702.1:0-2601 GCA_036271755.1 Myxococcales bacterium
GCGTATTGGCGCAGGAAGAGCGCGAGGATCTGGCGTTGCGTGAGCCCGAGCGTGCGCAGGAGCGCGACCGTGTCGAGGTGACGGTCGACGTAGCGGCGCGCGGCCAGGCCCAGCGCGGCCGCGGCGAGAAAGACGGAGAGCAGCGCGGAGAGCTTGAGAAACCGCTCGCTGCGCTCGAGCGAGACGCGCACCTCGGGCCTGGCGTCGCGAACGTCTTCCAGCAGCTGGCCGCGCCCCAGGTGCTCTTTGGTGAAGCCGCGAAAGGTATCGATGGGAGCGCGATCGCCGGCGATCAACAAGCGCCAGCGGATGCGGCTGCCGCGCTGGACCAGGCCGGTGGCGGCCAGGTCCTCTTCCGGGATGACGATGTGGGGAAAGAGGTTGGCCAGGTCGGTGGAGCTGTCGGGCTCGCGGCTGATCACCGCGGCGATGCGCAGCCGGGCGTGGCCCAGGCCGATGGTGTCTCCAATGCCCACGCCCAGGATCGAGAGCAGCCGGCTGTCGGTCCACACCTGACCGGGCAGGAGCGGCCCGTGGCGCTTGCCGTCGGTGAACTGAAGCTCGCCGCGCAGCGGATAGCCGCGCGAGACGGCCTTGATGGTGGTGAGCTGCGACTTGCTGCCGTCGAGGGTCTGCGTCATCGAGGGAAAGGTCGCGGTCTTCGCTTGCGAGAGGCCCAGCCGCGAGGCTTCGGCGGTGAAGAGCTCGGGTACGGGCTTGTCGGCGTTGATCACCAGATCGGCGGCGAGCAGCTGATCGGCCTCGCCCGCCAGCGCGGTCTGCACGCGGCCGGTGAAGAAGCCGACGCTGCTCATGGCCGCCACCGCCACCACCAGCGCGACGGCCATCACCGTCAATTCGCCCGCTTTCAGATCTTGCAAGAGCCACCGCAGCGCGAGCCTCATACCAGGCGGCCACCCGAGAGCCGCAGCTGAGCTCCGCAGCGCTGCGCCAGGCGCTCGTCGTGCGTCACCAGCACCAGCGTCGTTCCGGCCTCCGCGTTCAGCTCGAAGAGCAGGTCGATCACCGCCGCGCCGGTCCTGGTGTCGAGGTTGCCGGTGGGCTCGTCGGCGAAGAGCAGCGACGGCCCGGCGACGAACGCCCTGGCAATGGCCACGCGCTGCTGCTCGCCGCCGGAGAGCTGCGACGGCCGGTGCGTCAGCCGATCGCGCAGGCCCACGCGAATCAAAGCCGCGGTCGCCTTCTCCTGCGCCTTGGGCTGTCCCGTCAATTCGAGCGGCAGCGCGACGTTGTCCAGAGCCGTCAAGGTCCCCAAGAGCTGGAACGACTGGAAGACGAAGCCAACCTGGGCGGCCCGCAGGCGCGCGAGGCCGTCTTCGTCGAGCGAAGAGAGCTTCACCCCGGCCAGCGTGATGTCGCCGCCGCTGGGTCGATCGAGCCCGGCGAGCAGGCCGAGGAGCGTCGACTTGCCCGAACCCGACTCTCCAATGATGGCCAGCGACCGCCCTGCGGCGAGGGTAAACGAGACGTCGTCGAGGATGACCAGCGGCTGCCCGGCGAAACTCACTTGCTGTGTGAGACCATCGGCCCGCAGAATCGGGTCATGCGTCTGGCTCTCCTGCTTCTCTTCGCCTCCCTGGGTGTCCATGCCGAGAACAAGCCTCCGGTGGTGCTGGTCTTCGGCGACAGTCTATCGGCCGGCCACGGAATGCGCGCGAATGAATCGTGGCCCAGCCTGTTGCAGGCCCGGCTGGGCGAGCGCACCAAGGTGGTGAACGCCAGCGTCTCGGGAGAGACCAGCGGCGGCGGATTGACGCGGCTGCCGGCCGCCCTGCGCGAGCACAAGCCGTCCGTGGTGGTGTTGGAGTTGGGCGGCAACGACGGCCTGCGCGGCTTGCCGATGGACCTGTTGGCGAAGAACCTGGCCTCGATGATCGAGATGTCCGAGAACGCCGGCGCCAAGGTGCTGCTCGTCTCCATGAAGCTGCCGCCCAACTTTGGCGACGACTACACCAAACGCTTTCACGAGCTCTACGCGACGTTGGCCAGACGCTATCACCTGGCCGCGCCGCCGTTCTTGCTCGAGGGCTTCGAAGACCATATGGACCTGTTCCAGTCCGATCAGATCCACCCCACCGCGGCCGCGCAGCCCCGCCTGGTGGACAACATCTATCCGTCGCTGCTGCCGATGGTGAAGTGAGCGCGCCGAAACCCAAATGGCCCGAGGAAGTCACCCCAACGCGATTTGACGCCTGGAGAATCTCCGTAACCAGGAGGCTCGATGGCGTTGACCAGGCTGGCCCTCGTGACGGACGCGTGGTTCCCCCAAACCAATGGAGTGGCAAACACACTGCTCAAGGTCGTGAAGCATTTGGAGTCGACCGGCGTAGAGGTCTTGGTGGTCGCGCCGGACGCGGAGTTTCACAAGACGGTCTCGATGCCCTCCTATCCCGAGATCAAGCTCGCGTTAGACCCGTGGAAGGCCATCGAGCGCATTCGCGTCTTCCAGCCAGAGGCCATTCACATTGCCACCGAGGGCCCGTTGGGCTTCTGGGTGAACAACCACCTGCGCCGCCGCGGACTGCGCTTCACCAGCTCGTTCCATTCGCGCTATCCCGAATATCTCACCGCCCGGGTGCC
>DATBAA010000703.1:0-10371 GCA_036271755.1 Myxococcales bacterium
CGCTTTTCATTGAGACTCCTTGGGGTGGGTCGAGCGCCCGCAGAGATACCTCGCCTTTCCGAGTGCTCACCAGCCTGCGCGGCGGCGCGCAATGATTGACTGGCTTCAATTCAAGCCGCCGCGGCTCACGACGAGGGCTGATTGTTCGCCCCGTATGGCTTACTTTTCAGCCCGTCTCCAGAGTTGGCCGCCCGGACCAGGAACCCAATCTCTTCCCGGAGTTTGCGAGCCACCGCTTCCTTCGCTATATGGAAGCCCTCGGCCGCCCATGACCCTCGCTCCTGTCGTCGCCTGGCTCGCCTTTGCTCCCGCCGCTCTGGTGACTGTCTTCAATCTTTGGAGTCGAATCCACAACCTCGGCCGAAAGAGGTTCGTATCCTCGGTCATGGTGGTTCCGAGCATCTTGTCGATCATTTCGATCTTGGTCCTCTCGAACACGATCGAGATGCTCAGGGCGAGCGGCCATCAAACCATCAACACGAGGCCGTTTCTGATCCTCACCGCGATCATCGTCGCCGCAGATATTCCTTTGAGTCTCGGGCTCGCTTCAATTTCACGGCGCCGGTAGATTGCCCAAATGGGATAGACCTATTCGAAGATATCGCCGGGCGGTGCGAGCACGCGTTCGGCCAGCGCTGTGTCCATGTATTCGGTCAGCTCCTTGATCTTGCCGTTCTCGAACGAGCAGACGTAGCAGTAAGAATTGTCGTAACGATCGCCTTTGCGCGTGGCGACTTTTCCGCGGCACTCGATGACCACGATCTCACCCGCCGCCGTCATGCGCGTGGCGGTGTTGGTATAGACGCCTTCGAATTGCGCGAAGAGCGGCGCGAGCAGCTTCTTCCGTACGTTCTCTTTGCCGCGAACGCTCCCTGACCAGACCCCGCCGCCCGAGGGAAAGGTCCAAACGACGTCGTCAGCCAGGGCTTCGCCGAAGAGCTTCATCTCCCCGCGGGCCATCCCTTCCATCGCCGCGCGCATCAACTTCTCATTCGCTTCTGCCGGCATGCTCGCCTCACTCTTCGTTGTATTCGCCGGCCGCAGCGCGGGTTGCCGCAGGATCGATCTCCAGCAGCGCGCAGAGCTTGGCGAAGGCCGCGACGCGTTCGGCGCCGTCGGTGGAGTTGAACTCGAGGAAGAGCGGGCGCTGCTTCCAGTCGAAGATCTCGTCGGACTTGCCGTGGACGAACCAGAGCATGGCCGCGAAGTGGCAAGCGATCTCTCCGGGCCTCGAGAAGAGCCCGCGCACCAGCGCATTCACCACGCGCGGAGGATGATGCTCGGCGACTTGATCGAGCGCGCTGGTCAAGCCGCCGTAGAGCTCACTGGACTGCAGCGCGCGCACCAGCAAGTCCGTGCGCTCGTCCTTGGTGGCCGATTCTGGCGAATAGCGGATGACGGCCGTGCGCACCTCCGCATTCGATGAATGAATCGCTTTCCGCAGCGCGGCGTGCGCGGTCTCGGTGCCGAGCGCGGCGAGCGCTTCGACGTCCCGCCAGCCGCCCGGCGGAACGAGCGCGGCTGCAATCGTTGCTTTCTCCGCCGGCGACGCGCTCTCGAGCAGCTTCAGCTCGTAGCCGATGCCGTCGTGCCACTTCTCGTAATCGATCTGCATGCTGGCGCGAAACGCATCGACGAGGCTGCTCCCGGTCGGGACGACGACATTCGCGCGGGGCGCATTGTGAGCTTCGCGAATGGCATCCATATCGGGATACGCGCCCGACTCCGGCAACGGCGGCTCGAGCAGATAGAAGTAACCTTTGGCGTCGGTAAACGAAGCGCTGTAATCGCTGCCGCCAACCTGCCGGAACACCAGGCCATCACCGCTGGCGCGAGCTCTTGTCGTCACCGGCTTTGCAAGGAGAACACAGCAGCCGACAGGCGGTGCAGGAAAGCCGTGACTCACTCCAACAACGCTGTTTCCCGCCGACAGCTCCGCATCCAAGAGCACTCGCAGCAGCGGCGGCAGCGCGTCGACGTCGTTGCGAAAGGCAGCGGGGATCTCCATTGGCGTGATCTTACGCCGTCTTGACTTTCATGCGTGCGCGGCGATAGAGAGCAACCTTCTTTCAAACGGCTTGCGAGCCGGAGGAGGTGTCCTGTGCCGATTGAATTTGACGGTGTCCCGGGTTGCCCCTCCGTTCGCGCTTAGCCGCTTCCTGACAACCGGATCCGGCGCGCGCCCGTGAGGAGCGCTGCGTTTACTTTCTCCGCGCTGCCGTCAATGACGGGAGCGCGCAGCAGGGATCCGTCCTCATGTCGAAACACCATCGCCGTTCCGGCCCGCGGCTTCCGCGCGGCCAGCAGTCAACCTTTGCCCATGGAGAGCACCGCCACAATCGATTGGAGAAGATCCTTCACGAAGAATTGCAGTCGCTTTTGAGAGATGAAGCAGCCGATCCGGACTTGCAGGCCATCGTCGTCGTCGCCGTCGAGCTCTCGCCCGACGGTGGCAACGCGCGCATCGCCTACGCCGTCCAGGCTGCCTTTGCCGTCGAGGCAGAAGCTCGAGATGCCTCGCGGGAGGCGCTCGCCAGAGGCAACGGCTTCTTGCGCGCGCGCCTCGCATCTCTGCTGAACCTCAAGAAGCTGCCCAAGCTGGGCTTCACCTTCCTCGGCGTCCGGGAAGGAGGTGAATCATGGCCAGGATGATCGAGGTTGCGCGCGGCATTCCCATCTGGGTCTGGGGCCGCACGGTCACAGCCGAAGCGCAGGCGCAGCTCGAGAAGCTGGCGCGGCAACCGTACGTCGTGGGCCATATCGCGGCCATGCCGGACCTGCACGTCGCGAGCGGCGTCGCGGTGGGCAGCGTCTTTGCCACCGAGCGCTTCATCGTGCCGTCTGCGCTGGGCGGAGATTTGGGTTGCGGGGTCAGCGCCGTGCACTTCGCGGCGCAGGCCTCGGGCCTCGATCTGCGGCGCGTCTTCGCAGAGTGGAGCGCGCGCATTCCCGTGGGAGACGCCGTCCATCGCGGCCGGCAGGGCGAGGCCTTCGAAGCCCCGCTCTCGACGCAGGCGTTGGAGCACCAGCGAGAGCGGCTCGCGCCCAAGCATCTGGGCACGCTCGGCGGCGGCAACCACTTCGTCGAGCTGGACCGCGACGCCTCGGGCGAGCTGTGGCTGCTCGTCCATTCGGGCTCGCGCGGGCTCGGAGCGGCCATCGGCGCGCACCACGCCAAGGCCGCCGAGGCCCGCGGCGTAGGGTCCATCCCTGGCCTCGACCTGGCCAGCCCCGAAGGCCAGGCCTGCCTCGCCGACACCGCCTGGGCGCTCGCGTTCGCCGCAGCCAACCGCCGCGCATTGGTGGCGGCCGCGAGTGAAGCCATCACCGCGCAGACGGGCTTGGCCGCGGACGACGCCATCGACGTGCACCACAACTTCGTGGCGCAAGAGGGTGGCCGCTGGATTCACCGCAAGGGCGCCATCCCGGCCGCGGCGGGCGCGCGCGTGCTCATTCCCGGCTCGATGGGTACAGCGTCCTACGTTGCCGAAGGCCTGGGCGAGGCGCTCTCGTTCCGGTCCGCCTCGCACGGCGCGGGCCGGGTGATGACGCGCAAGCAAGCGCACGAGCGCATTCCTCCGCAGCGGTTCCGCCACTCGATGCGCCGGGTGGTCCACGACGAGCGGAAATCGTCGCTGGTGGAAGAAGCTCCAGCGGCTTATCGCGAGATCGGCGAGGTCTTGGAAGATGAGGCCGACCTGGTCCGGCCGCAACGCAGACTCGAACCGCTGGTGGTGTTGAAAGGTTGAGCTGGAAGGGGCTCGAATTTTGTCGTCGAGCCCCTTCGCCGGGTGTAGCTCACCGTTGAGATGCGCCAGCTGTTCCAGGTTCTCTTCCTGCTCTGCGCGACGGCCCTCGAGCTGCACCTGGCCCTGATGGTCATCACGCCCATGCCGTACCTGCGCTTCCTCAAGCTGGGCAGCTCCGTATCGCCACGGATGCGCCTGTTTTGCGCCCTGCTGCTGCTCGTCGTGTTGGGCGTCCAGTACGCCGGCCTCACCCGCGCCATTTGACGAATGCCACCGGCCGCGTCTCTATGTCGCCGCTCACCACCTGGAGCGAGCATGAAATTCTTGCGTCCCTATCGCGTCGCCGCCGTGCTGCTGGTGATCTTCTGCGGGCTGCACACGGCCGGCGGCATGTTCGGCCGCAAGGACCTGGGCTTCGCGGCCAACGCGGTCTTCATCTCCATGCAGTCGGTCTTCTTCGACTTCGGCGGCGCCCGCTGCAGCTGGTACGGGTTCTGGCTGGGCTTCGGCCTCACCGTCTCGCTCTTCCTGCTGCTGGCGGCCGTGGTCTCCTGGCAGCTGGACAAAGTGGCGCCGGCCGACTTCGGCCCGCTCGAGGTGATCGCCTGGGCGCTCGCGCTGAGCATGGCCGGAACCGCCGCCCTGAGCTGGATGTACTTCTTCGCCGGCTCGGCCATCCTGGCCACGGTCGTCGCGGGGCTCCTCGTCGCCGGAGCCATCGGCAAAGGCTTCACCCGTGAAAGACGCGGCTCGCCGCAATGAGCCCATCGCGGATCTCCAGCACCTCCGCCACCGGCATGTCCGGCTCGCCCGGAACCTTGCGCAAGTACTCCATCCAGACGCGCGCGCCGTCGGCCGTGAGCGACTGCTCGACGTAGCGAAGCTGCGGCAAGCGTTGGAACGCGTCGGCCCACCAGGCGTGCAGCGCCGCGCGGCCTTGAAGGTGGCCGCCCGTCTCGGGGCGTGAGACGCGCAGCTTGGGGCTCGTGTGCCGCGCGGTCTCCGCGTAGAGCGACACCAGCGCATCGACATCGTGGGTTTCGAAGCACGAAAGCCAGCGCCGCGCGATCTCGAGATTGCGTTCCATACCGCGACTCTATTACCAAGCCTCGATGCTCGACGAGCTCGAAGCCCAGCGTCCGCAGCTTCTGCGCCACTGCTATCGCATGCTCGGCTCCTTCGCCGACGCCGAAGATCTGGTCGAGGAGACGCTCATGAAGGCGCGCGCGAGCTCTCGCGCACGGCTCCCGCTCTTGCGCATCGCCACCAACGGCTGTCTCGACTTCTTGAAGAAGCACCACCACCTGCACCTGCCGCAGCGCGAGTCGGAGCCCGCCGCCATCGTCGATGCCTACGGCACGCTGGAAGAGACGCACTGGCTGACGCCTGCCCCGGACGCGAAGCTCTTCACCAGCCAGGCCGAGGCGGCCGGGAAGCGCGAGAGCGTGGCGCTGGCTTTCATCGCGCTCCTGCAACACTTGCCGCCCAAGCCGCGCGCGGTGCTGCTCTTGCGGGACATCGCCGGTTGGCCCGCCGCCGAGGTGGCACAGTCGCTGGCGCTGTCGGTGCCGGCGGTCAACAGCGCGCTGCATCGGGCGCGGCGGTCGCTCAAAGGCGCGGACGAGACGGCCGCGAAAGACCAGGAGCCGGACCCCGAGCTGCTGCGCGCCTACGTGCGATCCTGGGAAGAGCACGACGTGCAAGGCCTGGTCGCGCTCTTACGCAAGGAGGTGGTCTTTGCCATGCCGCCGCACGCCCTCTGGTTCCGCGTCGCCCGCACGGTTGCGCGTTTTGTACAAACCGGACGGTTCGAGCCCTGGTCTTCCGGCTTGCGCGTGCGGCTCACCCGCGCCAACGGCTGCCCGGCGCTGGCGTTCTATCTGCGCTCGGACAGGACGTACAAATTGCACTCCCTCCAGCTGGTGCGCTTCTCGCGCGGCCAGGTCGCCGAGGCCGTCACCTTCATCGGCGCCCACTACCTGCGCGGCTTTCAGCTCCCGCGAACAATTTCGAAAGGAGCTGCGCAAAAACTACAGCGGCGCTGAGGTCCGCACGACCACCACCCAGGTCGCGTCGGCGGCGCGGACGATGACCTTCGCCGGCGCGCCCTGCCCCGCTCCCGAGAGAAACGCGGCGATGCCGTCCTTGCGCAACGAAGCCGTCCCGGGCGCGCGCGTGTCCAGCTCGCGCAGCCGCTCGTGCAGCGGCGACCAGCCGTCGCCCGAGTAGCTGAACGGCGCCCCCGCCTCGTTGGAGAGCAAGAGCGCGCTGGCCCATTCCGCCATCGCCCGCGGCCAGGGCCGCTGCAGGGTGGTCTCGACATCGGCGCCCAGCGCCAGGTGCGTCGCGACGCTCACACCCAGCCGGTCGGCGAAGTAGCGCACGAAGCTGTGAACGCCTTGATAGCTGCCGATGGGATCGCCCTCCCACACCGTCAAGCTGCGCCCGTCGTAGCCGCGCAAGGCAGCGTCGTTGCCGGTCCGCGACAGATAGCGCGCGCCCTCGCCGCGTCCAATGCTCGAATTCCAGCCATAGCCAGCCAGATCTTCAGCCACTTTCGAGAGGCCTTCGTTGAGCCAGGTCTCTTGCGGCCCGTCGCACTTCTTCTCGATGCAGCGGTGGGTCAGGTTGAGCAGGTGCTGGATCTCGTGCGCCAGCGTCTCCGGATAGACGGTGGCCGAGAGATCGCCTGCGCTCCAGCCGTTGGCCATGCCGTTCTGCACGTCGTTCAAGTAGACGATCTCGCCGTGGTTCGAGCCGTTGCCAGAGCAGGCGGCGCTGTCGTCGCGCGCGTTGGTCAGGTCGGCATTGCCGAAGTAGCCGATGAGCCAGCCGCCATTCAGATGCGCGCCCAGCTCGTGCGTCAAGAGGATGATGATGCGCCCATTGCCGTCCACGTCGGTGGGAAAGCCGAAGGCCGTGGTGTCGGCCGGCCAGACGTTGCTCTCGTAGGCCGTGCCCAGCTGGGAGATGAAGTCCGGCGAGTAGTGGGCCGCGTCCTCGTCGTCGATGAAGAAGTCGGCGTGATCGGTGCGGAGCGCGCGGGTGGCGGGTTTGCGCACGCGGCGGCTGAAGTCGAGGCCTTGCACCACGCAGAAGCCGCGCTTGTCTGCGTCGGCCACAGGCTCGGGGGCGGCCAGCGTCTGCGAGACTTCCAACGCCTGCGCCGCGCGAACCGCGTCGTGCTGCGAGTGCACCGGCATGGCCGCGCTCCGCGACAGCGTCAACGCCTTTGCGGCGGCGGCATTGGCCACGCCGCTCATTTCGACGGTGGCCTGCGTATTGTCCGCGCCGCCCGAGTGGATGAGGAGCACGCCCAGCCGTTCGCCCGCCTGCAGCTCGGGGAACGAAGCCGTCAGCGTGCCGCCCTTGAAGTCCGCCGGCCCGAAGAGCTGCCAGGTCGCCGCCGAGCCGCCGCCCGAGCCGGCAGTCACCGCTGCCATCGCGCGCGAGCCGGGCATCGCATCCACCCAGACTCCCGCGGCCGTGCCGGGCAGCGTGACGTGTGTTCCGCGCACCACGACGGCGTCGCCTACCGGTCCGCTGTCGAAGTCCACCAGCTGCACCGTGTACGAAGCCGCGCCGAAGACCGCGTCCCACGAGACTTCGACGCCGGCCGCGGTGGCCGCGGCGCGGACGTTTCCCGGTTTGTCGGAGCCGCCGCAAGCGGCAGCGAGCAGGCACAGACACAGCAGCGTTTTCACCCGCGAAGTGTCTCATGCAGGACAGCCCTTCACCGAGCGGAAAGCAGCCGATCTAGCGCCTTCACTTCCCTACCCAGACTACTGGCCGGTCCCTTGGCTGGACGCCGGAAGAGCGCCCATCTCCCAGGCCGCGCGCCACTTCTCCAGCAGCGCGCCGTGCTTCGCCGTCAGCTCCAGGTTCTTGTCGTTGACGTTGTCGGGCAGCGGCGTGTCCGGATATTGCGCGCGCAGCCGCAGCAGCATCTCGGCTTGCATCATCGTCAGCATGCCCAGCACCAGCTCGCGCGGCTCCATCGCCTGGGCTTTGAGCATCTCCATCACGCCGGGACTGCTCCGCACCGTGCGCACCCTCTGGTCGATGGTCTCGCCCTTCATGAAACCATCCTGCTTCGCTTCCGGATGCGCCTTCACGTAGCCGCGCATCCGCTCGCCGATCTTCACCAGCTTCTCGATCTTGCCCGCGGTGAGCGAGTAGTCGAGGAGCGCCGTTTCGTCGGTGGCGTCCAACTTGCCTCGCGCAGCCGCGGGCAACGCCAGCGCGAGCAGCAGCAACGGCCATTTCATGCGGGCCCTCATCTAGTTCGTCGTCAGCGCTTCGGTCTCTTTGGCGATGGCGCCCTTCCAGGTCTCCGCGTCGCGATTTCCCGCCACCGCCTTTTCCGCCTTGGCCTGCTTCTGCCGGGCCACCAGATCGGCGTGCGTCGAGAAGTACGGCAGCGACTTGCCGATGAACTGCCGCAGGTCGGTGAACTTCTGGTCGGCCATGAACTTCTCCAGATCCTGCTTCAGCTCGGAGATGATCTCGTAGCCGCGCAACATCGCGCCCGTGCACACCTGCACCGTCTCGGCGCCCAGCAGCAGGAACTGCGCGGCGTCGGCGCCCGTCTCGATGCCGCCCATGCCCGAGACAGGCACGCCCGGAAAAGCCCTGGCGATCTCCATCACCTGCCGCAGCGCGATGGGCCGCACCGCCTGTCCCGAATATCCCCCGGGCACCGCGTAGCCCTCGACGGTTGGCATGGGACGCAGCGTCTTCAAATCCACTCCGATGACGCTCAAGATGGTGTTGATGGCGCTGATGCCGTCCGCGCCGCCCTTCAGCGCCGCGCCTGCCGGCTCGGTGACGTGACCCACGTTGGGCGTCATCTTCGCCCAGACCGGAATCGTGGCCACCTCCTTCACCCAGCCGCACACCTCTTCCACCAGCTCCGGATTCTCGCCCATGGCCATACCCATCTTCCGCTCGGGCAGCCCGTGCGGGCACGAGAGGTTGAGCTCGAAGCCGTCGACCCCCGTCTCCTGCACGCGCCGGACGATCTCGTGCCAATTCTCTCGCCGGTATTCTTCCATGACAGAAGCGATCAGCACGTGCCGCGGATAGTTCTTCTTCAGCTGCCGCAGCTCATCCAGCCAGGTGTCGAAGGGCCGGTCGGAGATCAGCTCGATGTTCTCGAAGCCGATCACCTCGTTGCTCTCGCGGCCGCGCAGCTTGCCGTAGCGGGGCGCGGTGTTGATGACCTTCGAAGCATCGAGCGAGATGGTCTTGATGACCACCCCGCCCCAGCCCAGATCGAACGACTTGGCGATCACCTTGCCGTTGGTCCCCGGCGGCCCCGACGCGAGCAGGAACGGGTTCTCGAACTGGATGCGGTCGTGGACCTTGATGGCGAGGCTCATGCCCACAGGCTAGCCCGGTTTGGGCATGGCGGCCATGCGGCGACTACTTCGCGGCGGCGATGATCTTGGCGAAGTCTTCGGCCTTCAAAGAGGCGCCGCCGACGAGCGCTCCGTCGATGTCCGGCTGGGCGAGCAAGTCAGCGGCGTTGTCCGGCTTCACGGAGCCGCCATATTGAATGCGCACGTGGTCGGCGAGATCCTTCGAATGCTCGCGCAACAAGCCGCGGATCTGGCCGTGCACTTCCTGGGCTTGCGCGGTGGTCGCGACGTGCCCGGTCCCGATGGCCCAGACGGGCTCATAGGCCACCGTCAGCTTGCCCAGCTCTTCGGGTTTGAACCCCGCGAGTGCGCCGCGCACCTGCCGCGAGACCACTTCCCAGGTCTTGTTCGACTTGCGCTCGTCCAGCGTCTCGCCGACGCAGACGATGGGATGCAGCTGCGCTTCGAGCGCCGCCTTCAGCTTCTTGTTCACGCCCTCGTCGGTCTCGCCGAAGAACTGCCGCCGCTCGCTGTGACCGATGATGACGCCGTCGCAGCCGATCTCCACCAGCATGGGCGGCGAGATCTCGCCGGTGAACGCCCCCTGCTTCTCGTGGTGGCAGTTCTGCCCGAACAGCTGGATGGCAGACCCTTGCAGCGCGGCCTTCACCGCGGCGAGCGCCGTGAAGGGCGGCGCGATGCCGACGTCGATGTTCGAGTTCAGCCGCGTCCGCAGCTCACGCACCAGCTGCGCAGCCTCCGCGGCCGTCTTGAACATCTTCCAATTCCCGCAAATAAACTTCCTGCGCGTCATCTCAGGCTCCAACGCTTGATCGGAAGAGAAGTCATTCGTCGAGGATCTTGAGGCCGGGGAGGTCGCGGCCCTCTAGAAATTCTAGAGACGCGCCGCCGCCGGTGGAGACGTGGGAGACCTTCGAGGCGAGGCCGAATTCGGCGATGGCCGCAGCCGAGTCTCCGCCGCCCACCACCGTCCGCGCGCCCCTCTTTGTCGCTTCCACCAGTGCGTCGGCGACTGCGCGAGTGCCGGCCGCGTACTCCTTGGTCTCGAACATGCCCATGGGGCCGTTCCAGAAGACCGTTTGAGCAGCAATGATCTTCTGCTTGTAGAGCTCGGCGGTCTTTGGACCGATGTCGAGGCCGAGTTGACCGTCGCCAATGCTGGAGACGGTCTCCGTCGGGATGCCGCCCTTCGGCTCGCGCGCGACCACGTGATCGACGGGCAGCGAGATCTCGACGCCCGA
>DATBAA010000704.1:0-8800 GCA_036271755.1 Myxococcales bacterium
CTCGGCGATGGCCCCGTCGGTGAGCGCTCCCAAAAGGGGCACGACCTCTGCACAGCGGTTCGTCATTCTTCGTCTCCTCCAATGCTTCTCAGCTTCGCGCTGCTGACCTCGGGCGCGTCTTCGCCCAGGTACTCGCGCAGCTTGTTCTGCATCTTCAGCCGGGCGTGGAAGAGGCGGCTCATCACCGTTCCCTTGCGGATCTCCAGCACTTTCGCCAGCTCTTCGTAGCTCAAGCCGTCCACCTCGCGCAGCAGCAGGATGGCGCGGTGGTTCTCCGACAGCGAGGCCAGCGCCTCGTCCATCTTGCCCTTCAGCTCTTCGTTCAACGCCTGCCGCTGCGGGCCGGCCAGCGCGTGCGAGGGCGGATCCATGGCCGCCTCGATCTCCGCTTCGTCGCCCTCTTCGACATCAACCCGCTCGGTCCGGCTCTTCTTGCGCTGCGCGTCGAGGCAGAGGTTGGTGGCGATGCGGTAGGTCCAGGTAAAGAACGACGAATCTCCCTTGAACGATGGGAGGTACTTGTGGACGCGTACGAATGTCTCCTGCGCGATGTCCATGGCGTCGTCCGGGTCCTTCGTCATTCCCAGCGCGAGCTGGTAGATCCTCCGCTGATAGCGCTCGACGAGCTGCCTGAAGGCAGACTCGTCGCCTTTCTGGGCGGCCCGGACCAGCCCCCGATCGTCGACCGCATCCTCGCTCATTCCGACGCCGTGGCCCTTGGCAAATTCATGCTCGCGGCGGGCAAACTAACAAGAATCGTGGCCGGCGGTTGGCCCTTGAACGTTCGAGGCGGGCGAGCAAGCGCGGGAATCCTCGCCTGGACATGCTTGTCTAGAGACTGGTGCACGGCTGCCCGGCGCGGGCTACAAGGGATCCTCTTCGATGCAGGTTCACGCAAACATCCCCACCCTGGGCGGGCTCGCAGATGCCCCGCCGCCGACGCGGCGCGAGGAGCTGGCGCGCGACGGGCAGGCGGCTCAAGAGCAGGTTTCCGCTGTGCTTTCGCGGGCCCGGCGCCGCGTTGCCACCCAGGCCTTGCTGCGGCTCCTGTCCGTGCTCTGCGCGGGGTTGCTGCTGGCGGTCCTGGCCGGCGCGCTGCTGTCGCCCCACGCGTCCACCCTGGCAGGCCGGATCTTCACCGGCGTCCTGGCCGCCGCGGCGGTGGCGGTGGCCGTCCTCTTCGCGCTGCGCTCGCCGCTGCAGCGGGCGGCGCGCGACCGGCGGACGCTGGCGCGGATCCTCGGCGGGCCCTCCGAGCTGCTCTCCAGCGTCGAGTTCTCCGAGCAGCAGACGCCGAAGGACGCTCCGGGGGCGCCGTCGACCGAGCTGCTCTCGCTCTTGCACATCCGCGCGGCCAAGGCCGGGCAAGCCATCGATCTGACAGTGGCGCTGCCCGGGCGCGCGCTGCGCTGGCCGGCCGTGGTGCTCTGCGGGGCGCTGCTCCTCTGGGCGGCGCTCTTTGCCGCGAAGCCCCAGCTGCTCCGGCAGGGCCTCTTGCGCATCCTGCGGGGCGACGAGGGCATTCCCGCGGCCGAGCTGTCGCCCATCGCCGGCGACCTCTCCATCACCTATCTCTACCCGGAGTACACCGGCCTGCCGCCGCGCACCGAAGAGGGCACCGCGGGCGACTTGCGCGCGCCCCGCGGCACGCAGATCCGCCTCAGCGCACGGGCCGACCGCGATCTCGCCCAGGCCTTCGCGGTCTTGAACGGCCAGGCCATGCAGCTCACCGCAGAGGGCCCCGGCCACCGCCAGCTCTCGGGCGGCTTCACGCTCTCGCAGACGGGCACCTGGAGCCTGCGCTTCGGCGACTCGCGCGGCCGCACCATCGCGCAGGGCCCGTCGCGGCCGGTGGAGATCGTCGCCGACGCTGCGCCGCAGGTGCAGATCGACTCTCCCAAGCAGGCGGTGCTCGAGGTCGATCCGCAGAGCGCGCTGCCCATCACCTGGGCCGCCACCGACGACTACGGCGTCTCGCAGGTGGCGCTGGTCTTCCAGAAGCCGGGCGCCAAGGAGGTGCGCGTGGTGCTCGAGGCGCCGCAGGCCAAGGCGCTGCGGCTGCGCGGCACCTACGCCTGGCAGCTGGCGCCGCTCTCGCTGCGGGCCGGCGACAAGGTCACCTACCATCTGGAGGCGCTGGACAACGACGCCGTCGACGGCCAGCAGAAGGGCGTCTCCGCCACCCAGTCGATCAAGATCTTCTCCGCCGCCGAGCACTCGCGCGAGGCGCTCATCCACGCGCAGGCGCTCTGGGAGCGGCTGGTGGCCTTCCTCGGCGACCGCCTCGAGGAGAAGCCGGCGCCGGCGTCCGCGGAGGCAGCAGCGTCCTGGTATGCGCAGACCGCGCAGAAGGACAAGGACGGCCGGGCGCTGGTGGCCGAGCTCTCTTCGGCCAGCCAGGAGCTGCTCAAGGACAAGCTCGCGCCCAAGGCCGTGGGCCGCGCGCTCAAGTACGCTGCCTCGGGCCTGTCGCCGGTCTTGCAGCGCACCAGCCTCTCGCGCGGCGCGCTGGCCCGCGGCGCCGACGGCCACGGCGGAGACCAGCGCGCGCTGGCGCTCAACCTCGCCAACGAGATCAAGGAGGAGGAGAAGGACGTCCTCTATCTCCAGGATCTGCTCGACAAGGCGCGCCTCGACGCCATGCAGGAGCTCGGCAAGGAGCTGGCCGCCTCGCGCCGCGAGCTGGCGCGCCTCGCCGAGAAGCTGCGCAAAGCCGACAACGAAGAGACCAAGAACCAGCTCCTGAGCGAAGTCGAGCGCATGCGCGAGCACGTGCAGCAGCTGATGCAGCGCATGTCGGAGCTGGCCAAGGGAATCCAGGACGAGCACCTCAATCAAGAGGCGCAGCAGTCGGTGGAGAAGGAGTCCGACCTGCTCTCGCAGCTCTCGGACATCCAGAAGAAGCTGCAGTCGGGCAAGGTCGACGACGCGCTGAAGGAGCTCGATAAGCTGTCGCAGCAGATCGAGAAGCTGGAGAGCGAGCTGCAGAAGAGCGCGGGCCAGCAGCAGTCGGGGCAGTACGCCGAAGAGGCCAAGGCGCTGCAGCAGGCCGCCGACGAGCTGAAGGACCTGCAGGCCAAGGAGCAGGATCTGCAGAAGCGCACCTCCCAGCTGCGCCGCGAGGAGCGCGACAAGGCGCAGAAGAAGTTCGAGCAGCGCGGCGGCAAGGATCTGGCGAAGAGGCTGCAGGCCAAGGCGGAAGAGGCGCGCAAGGCCATCCAGCAGATCGACCCGAAGATCGCCGAGCAGCTGGGCCTGGAGGAGATGCTGGAGCAGGCCCAGGAGCGCGCTTCCGATGCTTCGCGGGCGCTGCAGATCGGCGGCTTCGACGAAGCGCTGGACGCGGCCCAGAGGGCCGAGCGCGCGGTGGCCATGCTGCAGGGACGGCTGGCCATGGAGGACCAGGTGGCGCAGCGCTATCCGAACTTCGCGCGCGACCCGGGCGGCGTGCGCAAGAGCCTGCAGAGCAGCGGCCAGGCGCAGCAGCCGCTGCAGCAGATCGTGCAGGAGCTGCAGCAGGCGATGCCGCGCGAAGGCCAGGAGATGTCGCCCGAGCAGCAGCAGCGCATGAAGTCGCAGGCGCGCGAGCAGGATCAGCTTCGCGACCGGCTGGGCAAGGTGCGCGAGCAGCTGGGCAAGGTGGGCGAGAAGGTGCCCATCTTCGGGCCGCAGCACGAGCAGATGCTGGAGCAGGCGCAGCAGGGCATGGGCCAGGCTTCGCAGAAGCTCGATCGCGGCGAGCCGCGCGGGGCGCAGGCCGGAGAGGAGCAGGCGCTGGAGCGGCTCTCGCAGTTCCAGGAGGCCATGGAGAAGATGGCCAAGCAGGCCAAGGGCAACGGCCAGGGACAAGGCCTGCCGATGCCCTGGGGCGAGCCCCGCGGCGAGGGTGAAGGCGAGGAGGGCGAAGGCGAGCAGGAGGGCAACCAGGACTCGCGCAGCATGCGCCACGACAAGGTGGAGATCCCCGACGCCGAGTCCTCGCGCGCTCCGGCGGAGTTCCGCAAGGAGCTCCTGGACGCGATGAAGCAGCAGCCGCCGCAGAGCTACAAAGAGCGCGTGAAGCAATATTACGAGGAGCTGGTGAAGTGACCTCGCTCTTGATCGCCGCGCTGCTCGCGACCACCGCCGGCTCGAAGACGGACGCCATCGAGCGCATCGAGAACGACCTGGAGGCCTGGGATCTGCAGGGCGCCTCGCGCGGCCTGGATGCGCTGCTGCAGGGGTTTCCCGATTCGCCCGAGTCCGCCTACTACCGCGGCCGGATCCTCTTCGAGGAGGGCAAGTACGAAGAGGCGGTGAAGGCCTACGCGGAGGTGAACAGCCGCGAGGCCGCGCCCGGCTCGTACGAAGCGCTCGCGGGCCGTGGACGCGCGGCGGTGGAGAACGAGATCCGCCTCGCCAAGGCCGCCGCCGAGGAGACCAAGGGCGACCAGTCCTTCGAGAGCGAGCACTTCATCTTGAAGACCCGGCCGGGCAAGGACACGCTGCTCGCGCCCTATGCGCTGGGTGCGCTGGAGCAGGCCTACGCGGGGCTGACCAAGGATCTGGGCGTCACTCCCGCCGCCAAGGTTCGCGTCGAGGTCTATGACTCGGCGAAGTCGCTGGCCCACGTCTCGCCGCTGACCGTCGAGCAGATCAAGGCCTCGGGCACCATCGCGCTCTGCAAGTACAGCCGGCTGATGATCACGAGCCCCAAGGCGCTGCTGCGCGGCTACCCCTGGCTGGACACCGTCTCGCACGAGTTCGTCCACTACCTGGTCACGCAGAAGGGCCGGAACACAGTGCCCATCTGGCTGCAGGAGGGCCTGGCCAAGTTCCTGGAGACGCGCTGGCGCGGCCCGCCCGGCCTCGCAGTCGACGAGATGTCGCTGACGCTGCTGCAGGACGCGGCCCGCAAGAACCAGCTGATTCCGTTTGCGCGCATGCATCCGTCGATCGCGATGCTGCCGACGCAAGAGCAGGCCGCGCTGGCCTTCGCCGAGGTGGAGGCCGCGATGCGGCTGCTCTACACCCGCGGCGGCCAGGCGGCGCTCACCGAGCTGGTGGCGGCCATGGCCTCGGGCATGACCGACGAGCAGGCGGTGGCGCAGGCCTACGGCAAGAGCTTCGCGCAGTTCGAAGCCGATTGGCGCGCCGACATCCTCAAGGCGAAGTCGCACAAGACTGCGCGGCCGGTGTCGCAGAAGAAGGTGGTCTTCAAGGAGGACGCCAAGGGCCGGGCAGAGCCGCCCGACGTCGCCGGCGCTCCAGAGCCGAAGATGGACGAGGAGGCCCGTCGCGCCGGCCGGCTGGGCGAGATCCTCTTCGCCCGCGAGCGCTGGGCCGGCGCCGCCAAGGAGTACGCGCGCTGCCGCCAGCACCTCAAGGTCGAGGTGCCCATCGTCAACCGCCGCTACGCCTTCGCCGAGATGCAGCTGGGCAACTTCACCGCCGCGGAAGAGGCGCTGGCCAAAGCGGTGGAGCGCGAGCCCGACGACGAAACCGCGCAGGCGCTCTATGCGCGGGCACTGGTGGCCCGCAAGGCCTGGCCGCAGGCGCGGGCCGCGCTCGACATCGGCATGGCGCAAGATCCCTTCGACCCCACCCTGCACGCGGTCTACATCGAGGTCGCGCGCGGACTTTCCGACAAGCAGCTCGAGGAGCGCGAGAAGAGCGCGCTCAATCTGGCACGAGGACAGCAATGAGCGAGGCAGCAGTGTTGAACGGCGGCGACGCGGAGCTGATCGAGGAGCTGGCGCGCGCCCGCAGCCGCATCGCCGGAGAGATCGCCAAGCGGGTGGTGGGTCAGGACCAGGTCGTGGAGCAGCTGCTGATTGCCCTGTTTTCGCGCGGCCACTGCTTGTTCGTGGGCGTGCCCGGCCTGGCGAAGACGCTGCTCATCTCCACCTTGGCCGAAGCGCTGTCGCTGACGTTCAATCGCATCCAGTTCACGCCCGACCTGATGCCGTCCGACATCACCGGCACCGACGTGCTGGAAGAGGATCACACCACCGGGCGCAGGGCTTTTCGCTTCGTGCCCGGCCCGGTGTTCGCGCACGTGCTCCTCGCCGACGAGATCAACCGCACTCCGCCCAAGACGCAGGCGGCGCTGCTGCAGGCCATGCAGGAGCATCGCGTGACCGCCGGCGGACGGACGTATCCGCTGGAGGAGCCGTTCCTGGTCTTCGCCACGCAGAACCCCATCGAGCAGGAAGGAACCTATCCGCTGCCCGAGGCGCAGCTCGACCGCTTCATGTTCATGGTCGACGTCGGCTACCCCAGCGCCGAAGAGGAGGTGCAGATCGTCAGCAAGACCACCTCGGGGCTGCAGTCGGTGGTGACCAAGGTGCTGGAGCCGGATCAGATCCGCAGCCTGCAAGAGCTGGTGCTGCGCGTCCCGGCGGCCGAGCACGTCATCCGCCACGCAGTCGAGCTGGTGCGGCGCACGCGGCCCGATGCCGCCGCCGGCAAGCACGTGAAGGATCACGTCAGCTGGGGCGCCGGCCCGCGCGCGTCGCAAGCGCTCATCCTCGCCGCCAAGGCTCGCGCCGCGCTGCAAGGCCGCCCGGCCGCGTCGGTCGAGGACGTGCGCGCCCTCGCCGAGCCGGTGTTGCGCCACCGCGTCCTCACCAACTTCCACGCCGAAGCCGAAGGCGTCGACTCGCGCAAAGTGATCGCAGAGCTGCTCCGAGAGACCAAAGCTTGAGCCTCGACCCCGCGCTCCTCGCCCGGCTGGGCCCGCTGCAGATCCGCGCCCGCAAGGTGATGGAGGGCGTGCTCACCGGCTTGCACAAGAGCCCGCACCACGGGCAGTCGGTCGAGTTCAGCGAGCACAAGGAGTACGCGCCGGGCGACGAGCTCAAGCACATCGACTGGCGCGCCTACGCCAAGCTGGACAAGTATTACGTGAAGCGCTTCGAGATGGAGACGAACCTGCGCGCGCAGATCGTCGTCGACGCCTCGGGCTCCATGGCGTACGGCCGCGGGGTCTTCACCAAGCTGCAGTACGCCGCCATCTGCGCCGGCGCGCTCGCCTATCTCTTCTCGCGCCAGGGCGATCAAGTGGGACTCTGCATCGCGGGCGACGGCGGCCAGGGCTTGGAAAAACTGCCGCGCGGCGTGCGCAGCTTCGCGCCGTTTGCTTCCTCGCAGGCGCACGTGCAGCTGGTGCTGAAGCAGCTGGAAGAGGCGAAAGGAAGCGGGCCGACGCTGCTGGCCGAGGCGCTCGACTTCGCCGCCGAGAAGGCTTCGCGCCGCGCGCTCTTCGTCGTCATCAGCGATCTCTTCGACGCCTCCGAGAAGACCATTCCGGCCCTGAAGATGCTGCGCTCGCGCCGCCACGACGTGCTCTTGCTGCAGACGCACGATCGCGAGGAGCTGGACTTTCCCTTCGACGATCCGACGCGCTTCATGAGCATGGAGGACGACCGGCAGATCGAAGCGCAGCCGCGGCAGATCCGCGAGAGCTACCTGGAGGAGATTCGCAAGTTCCTCGAATCGACCCGGCGCGATCTGGCGCGGGCCGACGTGGAGGTGGCGCAGATCGCCACCGATGCGCCGCCCGACCGCGTGCTCTTGAAGCTTTTGGCCCGCAGGGAAGCGGCGTAGATGGACTTCGCGCACCCCGGATACTTGTGGGGCGGGCTGGCGGTGGCGTTGCCCATCCTGGTCCACCTCTTCAACCAGCGCCGGCCGCGGCCGCTGGCCTTTGGCGCCATCGAGTTCGTGCTCCGCTCGCAGCGGCAAAAGGCGTCTCGTCTGCGGCTGCGGCAGATCTTGCTGCTGGCGCTGCGCTGCCTGCTCATCGCCGCCATCGCCTTCGCGCTCGCCCGGCCGCAGCTGCGGCCCAAGGGAGCGCAGTCCGCCGCGGCGCTGGGTCCGCAGGCCACGGCGCTGATTCTCGATGCCTCGCTCTCCATGCGCTACCGGCTGGGCAGCAAGACCTTGTTCGAGCGCGCCCGGGCGGAGGCGCTGTCCGCCCTGGACGCGCTGGGCCCGGACGAGCCCGCCACGGTGGGCATCTGCGCCGGCGCGAGCGGCTTCGTCACCGGAGCCATGGCCGCGCCGTCGTTCGACCGCATCGCCGCCCGGCGCATGCTGCAGGCGGCGCAGCCCACGTTCCTGGGCAGCGATCTCACCGGCTGCCTCGACGGCGCAGCCAAGGCGTTGGGCGAGAGCCCGGTGCCGGGCAAGAAGATCCTCGCCTTCAGCGACCTGGCCGCGCACGCAATCCGCCTCAACGCGCCGCCGCCGCTGGTGCCGCCGCCCGCCGGGTCCAATGCGCCGGGCATCAAACCCAACGTGGTGCTGGTCGATGCGGCCGGCGGCAGCGAATTGCCCAATGCCGCGGTGACCGCGACGGCCATCCGCGCCGCGCCCGCGCTGGGTCCGCGCGGCTACGAAGTGGTGGCCACCGTCGCCAACAATTCCGACGCGCCGGCCGCGGGGCTCCTGCTCTCGCTCAAGATCGGCCAGAGCACGGTGGCGAAGGGTTTCGTCGACGTTCCGCCCCACGGCACCGCCAAGAAAACGCTCGCCGCGGTGTTGCCAGCGGGCTCCATCACCGGCCGCGTCGAGCTGGCGCGCGAAGAGGCGCGCGGCCTGGACGAGGACGACGCGCAGGAGTTCGTGGTGCACGTTCCGCGCGACGTGAAGGCGCTCATCGTCGACGGCGCGCCGTCTTCCCTGCGCTCGCGCGACGAAGCCTTCTTCGTCGAGGCGGCGCTGGCTCCGGCGCGCACCTCCGGCCGCATCACCGCCACCACCCTGGACGCCGACGCGGCGGTCAACGCGACGTTGGACGGCTACGACGTGATCCTGC
>DATBAA010000705.1:0-3134 GCA_036271755.1 Myxococcales bacterium
CAACCCCTGGTACTGGCCGAAGATCTGGAGCCTCAACCCCGGCATCGAGAACCCGCACTGGATCTACCCGGGCGGCAAGCTGAAGATCATCCCTGGCGAAGGTGGCGCGCAGGCGCCCGCGCAGGTCGCCAACGGCAACGCACCGGAGGCCGCGGCGCCGGGCGAAGAGGTGCAGCTGGACACGGCCACCTCGCCGGACTCGTCGGTCTCGGTGAACGTGCCCAACGCGGTGGACCTGGACGTCGTCAGCAAGAACAGCCGCGAGTCGCGCAGCTCGCGCAACTCGGTGAGCGTCAGCGGCAAGCTGGCCTTCGTTCCGCCGCCGGTGGTCTCGGTGCGCAAGAGCGGCCTCGTCACGGCTGAAGAGAAGGAGAACGCCGGCTCGCTGGCCGCTTCGTTCGAGGAGAAGCAGATGCTCTCTCCCTACGACACCGCCTACGTGCAGTTCAAAGGCGCGCCGCCGGTCCGGCCGGGCGATCGCCTGCTCTTCTTCCGGCCCGACGGCGAGATCACCGACCCCGTCACGCACAAGAAGCTGGCCGATCAGACCCGCACCATCGGCGTCGCCAAGGTGCTGAGCGTGCAGGACAAGCAGTGCACCGTGCAGGTCGAGCGCAACTTCGAGGAGATCGAGCGCGGCGACCTGGCGCGGCCCTGGGTGGCGCAGGAGAAGCGCGTGACCCCGCGGCAGAACATGACCGACGTGAGCGGCTTCATCGTCGGCGACACCACCCGCGAGCTCTCCGACCTGGGCGAGTCGAACATCGTCTACATCGATCGCGGCTCGGCGGACGGCGTGCAAGAGGGCAACACCTTCGCGGTGGTTCGCAAGGGTGACGGCCTCAACGAGTCGATGGTCTCGGCCAAATCGAAGACGGCCGTCAAGGCGGGCGACGCGGCGGCGAAGATCGACGTGCCCCTCGAGAACGTCGGCCTGCTGCTCGTCACCGACATCAGCGAGCATGTCAGCACCGCCATCGTCATCAAGAGCCTGCGCGAGCTGTCCCCGGGCGACGCGGTCGAGATGCGAGCCGGCGGCGCTGGCGGCGGCACTCCATAGTATTTGACCTGGCGGCGGGTTGCGTGCGAGAGCCCCGCAGCGATGGCGGAAAAACAAGCTAGCCAACCGGCGGACGCGGGCGGGGTCGTTGGCCCCGACGTGGTCGCCGCTTGCGCGCTGAACGCGCTGCCGGGCGTCGGCGCCTCCGCGCTGCACGGCATCGCCACGCTCTTCAAGTCGCTGCGCGCCGCCTGGGAAGCCGGGCCCGAGGCGATCCTCGCCAGGGCCGACGACCTGGAGCTGCGGCCTGCGGCGCGCGAATACCTGGCGCGCAAGCCTGATCTGAACGAGCTGGGCCTCTGGGCTGTCGCGGCCGCGAAGTCCGCCGGGGCGCGCGTGGTGCTCATCTCCGACGGCTGGTTTCCGGCCAAGCTCAAGGTCATCAAGAACCCGCCGCAGCTGCTCTACGTGCGCGGACATCTGGCGCCGGACGCGAGGCGGGTGGCCATCGTCGGGGCGCGCAACTCGGACGAGCAGGGCTTGGAGATCGCGCGCAGCTTCGGCGACGGCCTGGCGCGTTCGGGCGTGCAGGTGGTGTCCGGCGGCGCCCGCGGAATCGATTCGGCCGCCCACGACGGCGCCTTCTGGGGCGAGGGCCAGTCGGTGGCGGTGCTGGGCTGCGGCATCGACCTCGTCTACCCGCCCGAGAACCGCGATCTCTTCGACCGCATGGCCAAAGGCGCCGGCGCGGTGGTGAGCGAGTTCGCCCCCGGCACGCAGCCGGCGCCCAAGAACTTCCCCATCCGCAACCGCACCATCGCCGGGCTCTCCGACGCAGTGGTGGTCGTGCGGTCGGCCATGCGCTCGGGCGCCTTGATCACGGCCGACCATGCGGCGCAGCAAGGGAAGAAGCTCTTCGCGGTGCCGGGCGATCTGGGGAACCCCATCGCCTCCGGCCCCAACCAGCTGCTGCGGCTGAACGTAGCGGCTCCTGTCTTGAGCCCGAGGGACGTGCTGGAGCTGATGGGCTGGCCGGTGCCGGAGGTGCTGCGCGCGCCGCCGCCACCCCCGGTTCAGGACGACCCCGGCTTCCCCATGCGAACCGATCCGGTGGGAAAGCAATCAAAGGTACCCACGGACGAGACCGTTCTCGATGAAGGGAGCCTCAAGCTCTGGAGATTACTGGACGAGCGGACGCCTGCTCATGTAGACGAGCTGGCCCTTCGCGCGGAATTGACGGCCAGCCAGGCGCTCCGGAAACTTGCGGAGCTAGAGCAAAAAGGGATGTGTCTGCAACGGCCGGGGAAATACTTCCTCCGCCGATGAGTAAGCCAACCTGAAAGAGGGAGTGACGGCAATCAATCGCCGCCCCGAGACATCATGGCCAAGAAAAAAGCCGCAGCAAAGAAGAAGTCCGTAGCCGTCAAAGCCGAAGAAGAGACCTCCGCGGCAGCGACCGCGGTGGTGAAGAAGACCAAGAAAGCGGCCAAGAAAGCCGCTCCAGTCGAAGACGAAGAGGAAGAAGATTCGGCGCCCGTCACCAAGGTGAAGGGCAGCACGCTCGTCGTCGTCGAGTCGCCCGCCAAGGCGAAGACCATCAAGAAGTACCTGGGCTCGGGCTACGTCGTGAAAGCCAGCGTCGGGCACGTGATGGACCTGCCCAAGAGCAAGATCGGCGTCGACATCGAGAACGGCTTCAAGCCGGTCTACGAAGTGATCGAAGCGAAGAAGAAGGTCGTCTCCGATCTGCGCACCGCCGCCAAAGGCGTGGGGCGAATCCTGCTCGCGACCGACCCCGACCGCGAGGGAGAGGCCATCGCCTGGCACGTCTTCGACGTGCTCAAGAAGCTCAAGGTGCCGACCCAGCGCGTGCTCTTCAACGAGATCACCAAGAAGGCGATCCAAGAGGCCATCCAGCACCCGCTCGAGCTGAATCAGAACACGTACGACGCCCAGCAGGCGCGCCGCGTGCTCGACAGGCTCGTCGGCTACCAGATCTCGCCCATTCTCTGGACGAAGGTTCGCCGCGGACTCAGCGCCGGCCGCGTGCAGAGCGTCGCGGTGCGACTGGTTGTCGAGCGCGAGCAGGAGATCGCCGCCTTCACGCCCGTCGAGTATTGGAGCATCGAGGCTG
>DATBAA010000706.1:0-5652 GCA_036271755.1 Myxococcales bacterium
CTCCAGGCCACGGTGACCACCGGCATCATCAGCGCCAAGGAGCGCTCGCAGTTCGGCGGCGCCTACAGCGACTACTTGCAGACCGACGCGTCCATCAACCCCGGCAACTCCGGCGGGCCGCTGTTCAATCTCAAGGGCGAGGTGGTGGGCGTCAACGCGGCCATCATCAGCGGCGCCAACACCATCGGCTTCGCCATTCCCATCGCGGTGGTGAAGCAGATCCTGCCGCAGCTGAAGGAGAAGGGCCACGTGTCGCGCGGCTACCTGGGCGTGCAGCCGCAGGCGGTGACGGGCAACATGGTGGAGCAGCTGGGCCTCAAGTCCGCCCGCGGCGCGCTCCTGGCCGACGTTCCCAGCCCCGGTCCGGGCGCCGAAGCGGGCCTCAAGCCCGGCGACGTGGTGGTGGGCCTCAACGGCAAGGCCATCAACGACAACAACCAGCTCACCCGCGACATCGGCGCCGTGCCGCCGGGCCAGACGGTGCACCTCGCCATCGTGCGAGACGGCAAGGAGCGCAACATCGACGTGAAGCTCGGCACCCGTCCGGACGAGACCGACCTGCCCCTCAAGGGCTCGAAGGAGAAGGACGGCGACTCCGAGAAGGGAGACCTCCTGGGCCTCTCCGTTCAGGAGATCACGCCGCAATTGGCGCGCCGGGCGCAGGTCGATCCGTCCACCAAGGGCGCGGTCGTCACCGACGTAGCTCCAGATTCGCCGGCGTCCGAGGCGGGCCTGGAGCCGGGCGACGTGGTGCTCGAGATCAACCGGCAGACGGTGAGCTCCATTGCCGACTACCGGAAGCTGGCCAGGTCGTTGAAGAAGGGCGACAGCGCGCTGCTGCGGGTCAAGCGCGGCAGCGGCGGCTCCGCGTACGTGCCTCTTCAGGTGAAGTAGGACCGCGCTGGTGTCCGGCTACCGGGCACCAGCGTTTTCACGCCGTGGCTTTTCGGATGGGCGCTGGCCCGGTGCGCGGCGGATAGCTGTGATACCGCGAGGGCGGCGGCGGTGCGTGCCGCTGCTCTTGCTGCTTCTGCGCCGGCTGCCGGCGCGCCTCGTCGGGCTGCTGTTGATCGAACGGCGCCCACGGTACGGCGGACCGGTTGCCCGGAACCGAGAAGCGATTGCTGGGGCCCAATGGGCTGACCGACGCTTGCGCGGTGCGTGCGTGGCTGCGCGAGACCACGAAGGCTTGGAGCATGGCCAGCGCGATGGCAACCGCGGCCAGTCCGGACGTCAACATTGCTCCCAAGCGGCCCTGCATGAGGACTCCCTGCCGGGCAATCTATGCTTCTCGCGCACATTAGGCGAGTAGGGGTGGGGCGGTTTCCTTGACGCTACCGACCCGGACACCTACGGTGCAGCCAGCCAAGCCTGGAAGCGGGAGTGCCTCGCCAGATGTCGAGCCGGACTGAAAAGCTGACCGCTGCCGAGAAGCCCACCAAGGCGCCGATCGGTAAATTCGACAAGGCCTTTCCGGTGTTTCTCGAAGGAGATCGAGGCATTGCCAACGGCGTCGGCCGGAACATCACCGACGCGGGCATGTTCGTCGAGACCCGCGAGCCGTTCGCGCTGGGCACCCGGGTGAAGGTCACCTTCACCTCGCCCCACGGCGGCGCCGAGATGACCCTGGAGGGCGAGGTCCGCTACCAGTGCTTCATCAACTTCGCCCGCCCCGACGCGACCCGCGCGGGCATGCGCGGCGTGGGCCTCAAGTTCGTCCCGCCGCAGGCCCAGCAAAAAGGCTCCCGCGGCACCGTACACTGAAAATATTCACCGCGAACTTCGCGGTGAAAAACGGCCTTTAGGATCTTTCGTACAGGGCCCAGGAGCCGCGGCGGATGAGGAGGCGGAAGGCTGGGCCGGGTGGGTGGTTGGCGAAGGGGTCGACCAGGCCGTGGACGAGCACGTAGTCGTAGTAGCGGCCGTCGACGTCGTTTCGATACTGATTCGGGTGCCACTCCCAGCCGGCTGGATGGGGCGGCGGCGCGGTTTCGGGGCGGTAGCGCAGCGGAGATTGGGGAAGCTCGGCGAAGCTGAAGGAAGAGACGCCGCCGTCGCGCGCCCGGTAGTACGACGCGTAGTGCAGGAAGGCGCTGAACTTCGCATAGCGCGAGTTCTGCTCGAACATCATTCCAATCAGCTTCTTGCCAGGCTGGGCCTGGGCCATCACCTCGTCGAAGGGGCCGACCTCGCGCTCGAAGGCGCGGAAGTTGTCCCAGGCAACCGCGGCGGTGCCGAAGGTTGTCACGGCAACCAATAAGAGGGGCGCCGCGCCTTTGAGGCCGCGCGCTGGACGCAGCAGCGCGGGCAAGAGCAGGGCGAAGACCAGCGCGTAGCGCTCGTTCAATTGCCACAGCCAGCCGATCGAGACCGGGAAGAGGAAGTAGAGCGCGACCGCCAGCGCCACCCAGGCGGCGACGATGCCGCGGCGCCACGGGTTCTCGTCCGGCTCCTTCTGCTGCGGCCAGGCCAGGAGCGCAGCGGCGGCGATGAGCGCGATGAAGCAGAGCTCGTCTTCGCGCCCGCGCCAGATGTCCATCAGCGCGTCGGTGACGTTCTTGAGCGCGACCGCGGGGTCCTCGAAGCCGACGGCCATGGGCTGGTGCCAGCCCACCGACTGCGGGTGCACCACCGGGCTGTTGTAGAGCCACAAGAGCGAGAGCAGCACCACCGGCAGCGCCCAGAGCAGCCTGCGCGGCCAGGCTTTCAGCGGCTGCCAGCCGGGGAGCGACACCGACGCCAGCGCGGCCGCCGGCGCGAAGAAGACGAACGCCGAGAGGTGCAAATAGAAGAGCGCCACCGCGTCGAAGGCGAGCAGGCCGAAGGTCCGCCGCGTGGGGCTCTCGGCGTTGCGCAGCGCCAGCGAGAGTCCCCAGAGCAACAGCGGCATGGCGGCCACGTAGTTGAAGAAGCCGATGAGCAGCGCCTGCGTCCAGAAGAGCGGGCAGGCAAAGAGCGCGAGGCGTTCGTCGGCTTTGAGCGCGCGCAAGAGCGAGCGCAGCGAGTAGGGAAAGGCGATGGCGGTGAGCGAGAGCAACACTAGATTCGCGCGCTCGGCCGTGCCGAAGGGAAACGCCAGCACGGCGCCGGCCAGGTAGTAGAGCAGGTACTGCGTCTGGCCGAGCGCGAGCGTGAAGTAGTCGCGCGACTTCCACACCGGGTCGAACCAGTGGCGCAGCGTCGCGATGGCGGCCACGTGCTGCGGCAGGTCGGTGAAGGGCACGTGCGCCGTGCTCCAGAGCGGCACTACGTTGGCCAGCGCACACGCCAGCAAGAGCCACTTCCAGAAAGGATGGCTCGCTGAGTCGGAGGAGACGGCTTCGCCGGCGACGGGCGGAGCGCGAAAGCGCGGAGCATTGGAGGACAAGGCGGTGCACTTTAGTCTAGTTTCGCGGCATGGCGACGTACGACTTGATCGTGATCGGCAGCGGCCCCGCAGGCGAGAAGGGCGCGGCGCAGACGGCGTACTTTGGCAAGAAGGTGGCCATGGTCGAGCGCACGCTGCCGCTCCTGGGCGGCGCCTGCACCAACACGGGCACGCTGCCGTCAAAGACCCTGCGCGAGACGGCGCTGGCCATCACCGGCATGGCCTCGCGCGGGCTCGAGGAGGCGGTGCTGGCGTTGCCCCGGCCCTTCGCCGCCTCGACCTTGATGCACCGCGAGCACCGCGTGGTGGGCAGCGAGACGGGCCGGCTGACGCGGAATCTGGAGAAGCACGGCATCACCGTCATTGGCGGGACGGCTCGTTTCATCGACGCGCACACCATTGAAATCGTCGAGACCGGGCAGAAGCTGGACTCGGACTTCTTTCTCATCGCCACCGGCTCGCGGCCGCACCGGCCCGATTGGATTCCCTTCGACGAGCCCGAGATCTACGACTCCGACGAGATCCTCAAGCTCTCCATCATCCCCGACTCGATGATCGTCCTCGGCTCGGGAGTGATCGCCAGCGAGTACGCCTGCATCTTCGCCGCGCTGGGCGTGAAGGTGACCATGATGGACGAGCGCGATCGGCTGCTCGGCTTTCTCGACGCCGAGCTGGGCGATCGCTTCGCGGCCGAGCTTCTGCGGCTGGGCCTCACCTTGCGCCTGGGCGACAAGCCGGTGAAGTGCACCGTCGACCCGAGCAGCCGTCTCTGCAGCGTGACAACCGAGAAAGGTGTCACCGAGACCGGCGCCGCCGTGCTGGCCGCCGCCGGCCGGAGCGGCAATGGCTCGAAAATGGGCCTGGAAGCCTTGGGCATCGTCCCCGACAAGCGCGGCAACCTGGCCGTCAACGAGCACTTTCAAACCGCTGTCCCGCACATCTATGCGGCGGGCGACGTGGTGGGTTTTCCGGGCCTGGCCTCGACCAGCATGGAGCAGGGCCGGGTGGCCATGTGTCACGCGTTCCAGCTCTCTTACAAGACGCGCGTCAACCCTATGTTTCCCTATGGAATCTATACCATTCCCGAGCTGAGTTACGTGGGACTGAATGAAGATGAATTGACCAGGAAAGGCATCGAATTCGTGACCGGCCGCGCGTCGATGAGGGAGAACGCGCGCGGCGAGATCATCGGCGCCGACAGCGGCTTCTTGAAGCTGCTCTTCGCGCCGGCCGATCGAAAGCTGCTCGGCGTTCACGCCATGGGGCAATCGGCGACGGAGCTCATCCACATCGGCCAGATGGTCTTGCTCCAGGGCGGCAGCATCAACGTGTTCATCGACGCCGTCTTCAACTACCCGACGCTCTCAGAGCTCTACAAATACGCCGCTTACGACGGCCTGGGCGCGCTGGCCCGGCTTACCTCCCAGCCTCAAACCACCAGCCCCTCTCCAGCTGGAAAGTAGAGGATGGCGAAGAAACTGGAGTGAATGCAACCGCCACGGCCGGCTCAAACCGGTAGACGGAGCAAGAGGTATATGGGAAAGCCTTTCCGGCACGAGCGTACAGACAAACTTGCCGAGGTTGCCTTGAACGACTCCGACGCTTCACTCGCGAGAAATCGCTCTGCTCAAACCGCGGACTCGGAAGCCGGCTCGGTTGGATCGAACGACGCTGAGAGAGATGCAGCCTGGGCAGCATTCAAAGTCTTGACCGAGGCGGGCTGGCGCTCTGCCTCGACCGTCGGAGCGAAACAGGATCGCGACGAGTTGCATCGACGATGATTCCGGTCTGGCGGCAACTGGCAATTCCAATGACGAGGGCCCTGTGGCTGAGCTTCCTCGCGATTGCGTGCAGCGAGCCGGTGCAGCCGGCGTTCGTGATGCCGAAGAACATCGAGGATGCGCGCGGGCGGCTGCTGGTGGCCATACCTGAAGGCCGCGAGATCGAAGGCGCCCGGCAGTGGATGGCGGAGCATCACTTCCAGTGTGAGCCGCCCATGCCGTCGGCCGCCGAAGCCCACGCGCAGATCTGCAGGCCCGAAGCGACCGCGCCAGCCGATGCCGGCTGGCGCAAGTGGGAGGTCGTCCTGCTGGAGCGAAGAGGCCGCCTGGCCGACGTCCAGGTCCGGTGAAGCTCCGGGACACCGAACGCCAGCTCTACTGGGAGAAGCCTTCCAGCTGGTAGTGGGCTTCGATGCGCTTGAGCGCCAGCACCATGGCCGCGGTCCGCATGTCGACTTCCTTGCCGATGCAGTAGCGCGTGCTGTTGTGCGTGGCCGTCCGGCG
>DATBAA010000707.1:0-3916 GCA_036271755.1 Myxococcales bacterium
AGCCTCATCGAGAGCGAGCTCTTCGGCCACGAGCGCGGCGCCTTCACCGGCGCGGAGCGGCAGCGCATCGGCCTCTTGGAGGCGGCCAGCGGCGGCACGCTCTTCCTCGACGAAATCGACGACCTGCCGCTGGAGCTGCAGCCCAAGCTCTTGCGCGCGCTCGAGGACCGCGTCTTCCAGCGCGTCGGCTCGACCAGCCCGGTGAAGTTCGACGCCCGCATTTTGGGCAGCTCGAAGAAAGATCTGTGGAAGGAAGTGCAGCTGGGGCGCTTTCGCGAAGACCTCTTCTTCCGCTTGAGCGTCTTCACCGTGAACCTGCCGCCGCTGCGCGAGCGCCGCGAGGACATTCCCGCGCTGGCCTCCGCGCTGGTCAGCGAGCAGGTGTGGAACAGCCTGCCGGAAGATCTGCGCGAGCAGTTCCTGGCGCACAACTGGCCGGGCAACGTTCGCGAGCTGCGCAATGCCCTGGAGCGCGCCGGCCACCTCTCGACGCTGCCGGGCGGAGCCACCGCCGCGACGGTGTTGCCGCAGCACAAGGCCTCGCAGCCCGTGCTGCCGCCGCCTCCAGCGCCTTCGATGAGGCCCGCGCAGCCCACTTCGGTGGACCCGTCCGACGTCGGCCTCTTACCGGCCGACTATGGAATGGATTTCAAGGCCTCGAAGGATCTGCTGCTCGCGGGCTTCGAGCGCGAATACCTGAGCCGTCTCTTGCAGCGCACCGCGGGCAACGTCGCCGCGGCCGCGCGCCTCGCCAAGATCGACCGCAAGCACCTGGCAAAGCTCATCCGCCGCCACGGCATGGGCCGCCGCCACTGAAAACGTGGTCGTCCTCGCGGTTTTAGTTCTTGTTGGCCGCGCGAGCCAGCGTCCTGCGGCGGGCGCGGATCAGCAGGATGGTGAGGCCGATCAGCGAGGTCCACACCACCGGGAAGCCGCCGCTGGAGCAGCCGCCGCTGCCGCCGCCCAGGGAAGAGGCCGTCACGTTGGGGCTGGCCGACGATGTGGAGCTCGAGCCACCGGTGGGATCGGTCGAGTCGGTCGGCGTGCTGATGCCCGCGTCGATGGGCTCGGTGGTCGCGACCGTCCCGGCGTCGTCCGGCTCGGGCGTGGTGCCCGTGGCCGTGCCTGCGTCCGTCGAGGGCGCTGGTGTCGTGGTGCCCGCGTCGGGCGTGGTGGTCACCGGCGCCGCGTCGGTGAGCAGCGTCTCGGTCATGACCGACGCCTGCGTCTTGCCGACGATGAAGCCGTCCAGGTAGACGACGCCCGGCGCGCCGTCGGTGCCGTAGACGTGCGTTCCGTTGGCGTACTTCAGGTTCGGGTCGCCGATCTCGCCGTTCCGGTAGAGCCCGACGACGAGGTAGTTCTTCATGTTGGGATACTTGTTGGCGCCCATGTGCTTCGTCAGCACGTGCACGCCGTCCACCCAGAACTCGACGAAACCAATGCTGGCATTGGAAGACCACTTGGCGTGCATGACGATGTCGTGCCAGTGGCCGCGGATCAGCGTCGCGAGGTTGATGCTCTCGCGGCAGGTGCTGGTGGTCTGATCGACGAGGCAGAGCCAGATATAGTTGTCATTGGCGCCGATATAGAGCGGCGCCGAGCCGGTCTCCACCGCGCCGGCCGCGTCGTGGTGCCATTCGACCACCGAGCCGCCGTTGGAGCGCGCGCTGGGCGTCGAGAGCTGATCCCACTTCGGATAGGTGCCCACGTAGCCCGAAGGCCACATCGACTGCCAGCGATACCAACGCTCGGTGCCTTCGTCTTCCCAGAGCGTGGAGGGGCCGGTCATCAAGCTGCGGCTGTCCGAATACCCGTTGTAGTTGTCGCCGAACTTCACTTCGAAGCGGGCCGCGAACTTGCCCTGCACGAGCGGGCTGGCCACGGTCTGGATCTGCGCGGCGCGAATCATCTGGTCATTGCACCACTGGTTCTGACCAGCGCTGCAGTTGCCGGTGAGCGAGCTCGCACCCGTGTCGAAGTCGCCCTTCCAAATCACGTCGGAGCTCGTCTGGGCCGCCGCCGAAACGGTGGGGATCACGACGGCCATCATCGCAAAAAGAGTCTTCAATGCTGCCTCCTTGGTGAACGACTCAGTTGGTGCATGGTCGACAACCAAGGCGGCGTGCAGCCTCTTCCCAGGCCGGGGTACGGCCGTGTGCGCCAGATCCCGCGTATATGGGTGATCCAGGCCGATCGGCCGACCCGCCTGTAGAGGGAGCAAGCTCAGCGGAAGCAGACGTGCGAGCGTCTTCTTTCTCGCTTCACTTTTTTTTCATTTCAATGGCTAAGTCGCGCGGTGCCCAGGCCTTCGCTGCGCGACTCCGCGCTCACCGTCGCCTCGCTGATCTGCTTCGCCGCCAACTCACTGCTCTGCCGCATGGCCCTGCGTCCCGGGCTCATCGACGCGCCGTCCTTCATGAACATCCGCTTCGCTTCGGGCGCCATCGTCCTGGCGCTGCTCGCGGGCCGGAACGAGGAGGGCCGCGGGCCGCTGCGCGAAGGGACCTTCCGCGGCGCGCTCTGGCTCGCGTTCTACGCGGTGACCTTCTCCTTCGCCTATCTGCGCCTGCCCGCCGGCGCGGGAGCCTTGATCCTCTTCGGCGTGGTGCAGCTGACCATGACGGGTTGGGGACTTCTGCGCGGCGAGCGCCCCGCCGCGTTGGAGTGGCTCGGCCACGTCCTGGCCTTCACCGGCTTGCTGGTGCTCACCCTGCCCGGCCTCTCCGCGCCCGACCCGCGCGGCGCGCTCTTGATGACCTGCGCGGGCATCGGCTGGGCCTTTTATTCATTGCACGGCCGGGCCGCGAAGAGCGCCGTTGCCTCCAACGCCGGCCACTTCATCCGCGCGCTGCCCTTCACGTTGGCGGTCAGCGCAATCACCATCGGCTCGGCGCACCTTCAGCTGCGCGGGGTGCTGCTCGCGCTCGCGTCCGGCGTGCTCGCCTCCGGCCTGGGCTACGTGATCTGGTATTCAGCGCTCAAGTCGTTGAGCAGCACGCAGGCCGGCATCGTCCAGCTGGCCGTCCCCGCCATCGCCGCCGCCGGCGGAGTGCTGCTGCTCGGAGAAGCGCTCTCTCCGCGGCTGCTGGGCGCAGGCGCCGCCATTTTAATCGGCATCCTGGTCTCGAAGCTCAGCCATTGAAGGCGTCAGCAGCCGCCGTCCGCGCCAGGGGTTCCGCCGTCTCCGCAGACGCAGCCGCTCGCGCCGCCGTCGATGGGCACCGCGCAGCCGGTCACGGTGGTGACGAGCAGCGGCAGCGTGGGGTCGTCGCTGGCGATGCTCAGCTGCGCGACCTTGTTGCCCTTGCTCTTCGGCCCCCAGTTGAACTGCACGAAGCCGGTGCCGAGGCCGCCGATGACCACCGGCAGCGAGCCCGCCGTGCCGCCGTCGGCCGCGAGCTGCGGCTGATCGAACCCGCCGGCCGCCGCGTTGGGCAAGACGCCGCCGTCGGGCTGCGTGAGCTTGATGCTGCTGATGGTCAGGTTGGCGCGGCCCTGGTTGATGATCTGCAGGCTCTCGCTCTGCACCGAGCCGACGAAGGCGCCGCCCATGTCGAACGGCTCGCGGTCGAGCGCGATCTTCTGGGTGGCCTGGACTGAATCGCTGGTGCCGCCGCAAGCCGCTGCTGCAAGAGCTAGAACGCAAAACAAACGCATGATTATTCTCCCGGACATTTCGACGCGGTAGTGATTGGCGTGCAGCCGCCGTCGCAAGCGGTTTGCAGGGCGCCCGGTTTGAGATCGACGGAGAGGAAGTAGGGATCGTCGGAGTACTTGTTGACCACCGCGGGGAAGCCGGCCCCCGAGGTAGGCTCGGCGCGGACCCACATCTGGTTGATGGCGGTGCCGTTCGAGGCAGGCAGGCAGAGGCAGGTGTTGTCGGTGGCGCCGAAGGTGAAGCCGCCGTCGCTGT
>DATBAA010000708.1:0-7531 GCA_036271755.1 Myxococcales bacterium
CCGTCCGGCGCGAAGGTCATGGCGGTGAGCTTGCCGTCGAGGCCGTCGATGGTGCGCTTCTCGGCCCCGGTGGCCGCGTCGAAGAAGGCCACCTGGTTGCCGCCCAGGCCAACCGCGACGGTGCGTCCGTCGCGAGAGACCGCCAGCGCATCGACGCTGCCCGGCAGCTCCAGGCGCCAGAGCGGCTCGACTTGCAGCTGTCCGCGCTGGGACGCACGGAAGCGCGCTTCGGCCGTGTCGCTCTGCACCCGCGCCGCCGCGCCGTAGGCCGCCGCGCGCACCCAGTGCTGCGCCTGCGCCTCCTGCTCGCTCTTCTCGACCAGCGCCTCGGCCAGGTACTCGCGGGCCGCGCGGTTCTCGCGCCAGATGCGCACTCCGGCCACGGCCAGCAGCACCACGGCCGCGGCCAGCACCGCCGTCAGCGCGACGTTGCGCGCGAGCCACCTGCGCAAGAGCTCCAGCGTCGAGTACTCCACGCCCGTGACGCGAACGCCGGCGCGGAACGCTTCGATGTCGTCCGCCAGATCGAGCGCGGTCCTGTAGCGCTGCTTCTTGTCCCGCTGCAGCGCGCGTTCGCAGATGTACGCCAGCTCGCGCGGAATCTTGGGCTGCAGCTCCTGCACCGGCGCGATCTTCTCCTTGGCGATCTTCACCAACAGCTGCACGGCGTTCTGCTCGGTGAAGGGCGGCTGGCCGGTGAAGAGCTCGTAGAGCACCGCGCCCAGACTCCAGACGTCGCTCTGCTCGTCGATGGCGTCGACTTCTCCCAGCGCCTGCTCGGGGCTCATGTACGCCGGCGTTCCCACGACGTCGCCCTCCTGGGTGTCGTCGAAGCCCTTCTTGTGGTGGCGCAGGGTGCCGCTGACGTCGTCTTCGTGGCCGCGCAGCTTGGCGATACCCCAGTCGAGCAGCACCGTCTCGCCGAAGGCCCCGAGCATCACGTTCTCGGGCTTGATGTCGCGGTGGATCACGCCGCGCTCGTGCGCGTAGGCGATGGCCTGGCAGAGCTGCACGAACTGCGAGAGCAGCTGCAGGCGCGCGCGGCCCTTCTCTTCTTTTAGAGCTTGAGCCAGGGTGCGGCCGCGGACGAGCCGCATGGCGCAGTAGAGCGCGCCGTTCTCGCGGCGGCCCACTTCGTAGACAGGGACGACGCTGGGGTGCTCCAGCTGGCCGGCCACGCGCGACTCGCGCAAGAAGCGCTCTTCGGCCTCTTCGCCGCCGTGGAGAAGCTGCTTGAAGGCGACGTCGCGGCCGATCTGGTGATCGTGCGCGACGTAGACGATGGCCTGGCCGCCGCGTCCCAGCTCGCCCTTGATGGCGTAGTGCCCCGGCTGCTCCTGGGCCAGCTCTTCCGCTTCGGCCGAGGCCTCCGGAACAGGCTCCGCTTCGGGACTGGTCACTTCGATCGGCTGCGCCGGCTCGGTGAAGCCAGGAGAGCTGTTCAGCCCGGGCGGCCGAAACTCTGCATCGGTCTTCGGGGGCGGCGGCCGCAGATCGGCGTTGGTGCGTTCGAAGGGCCGCGGCTCCGCGTTCGTGCGCTCGAAGGCGTCGGCCTTGAGGCGATCGTAGGCCGGGCGCGGGTCCGGATCAGTCAGCTCCGGGTTGGGCGCTTTTCGCGGCGGACGCGGCTTCTCGGCCATGGCTCCTCGCACTTTGCCACGAGGAGCCACGGCCGACAGCTTTTCATCTAAGCACTGCTCACGCCGCGACTCGCAGCTGCGCGGCGGCCGGCTGGACCAGCGCGGCGGCGAGCACCTCTTCCATGCGGTCCACGAGCACGATGTCCAGCTCGTTGCGCGTTTCCTCCGGCACGTCGCGCAGGTCCTTGCCGCAAGCGCGGGGGATGATGATGCGCTTCATGCCCAGGCGATGAGCCGCCAGGACCTTCTCCTTGATGCCGCCCACCGGCAGCACCCGCCCGCGCAGCGTCGCCTCGCCGGTCATGGCGGTGTCGCTGCGGACCGGGACGTTGCTCAAGAGCGAGACCAGCGCGGTGAAGAGCGTCACGCCCGCGCTCGGGCCGTCCTTGGGAGTGCCGCCGGCCGGGACGTGCACGTGCACGTCGATGCCTTCCAGCGGCTTGGCCGGAACGCCCAGCGCTGCCGCGTTGGACTGCACGTAGCTCAGCGCCGCGCGCGCGGACTCTTGCATCACGCTGCCCAGCTGTCCGGAGAGAATGACCTTGCCGGTCCCGGGCATGCGCAGCGTCTCGATGTAGAGCACGTCTCCGCCCACCGGCGTCCAGGCAAGCCCGGCGGCGATGCCCGGCGCGTTGTCGGTTTCGCGCATCTCGGACTCGAAGCGGTCTGGCCCGAGCAGCGTCTCGATCTCGGCACTAGAGATCGTGCGCTGCGTGGCGCCATCGCGGGCTTGCTCGACCGCGAGCGCCCGGCAGATCTCCGCCAGCCGCTTCTCGAGTCCGCGCACGCCCGCCTCGCGAGTGTGTCCAGAGACGACGCGCGCCATGGCCTCAGGGCTCAGGACGGCCGCGTCCTTGGCCAGTCCGTGCGCCAGAAGCTGCTTCTGCCAGAGGTGCGTCTGGGCAATGTCGGCCTTCTCCGCCAGCGTGTAGCTGGGGATGTCGAGGATCTCCATGCGGTCGCGCAGCGCGGCCGGCACGGTGCTCAGGTCGTTGGCGGTGGCGATGAAGAGCACGCGCGACAGGTCGAGCGGCACTTCCAGGTAGTGGTCGACGAAGGCGTGGTTCTGCTCCGGGTCCAAGACCTCGAGCAGCGCGGCCGACGGGTCGCCCATGGCCGACTGCCCGACCTTGTCGATCTCGTCGAGCATCACCACGGGGTTCGAGGTGCCAGCCCTCTTGAGCGCCTGCGCGATGCGGCCCGGCATGGCGCCGACATAGGTGCGCCTGTGGCCGCGAATCTCCGCCTCATCGCGGACGCCACCCAGCGAGACGCGCACGAACTTGCGTCCCATGGCGCGCGCCACCGACTGCCCCAGCGAGGTCTTGCCCACTCCGGGCGGACCAGCCAGGACCAGGATGGGCCCCTTCAGATCTCCCCGCAGCTTGCGGACCGCCAGGAACTGCAGCACGCGCTTCTTCACCTTCGCGAGCCCGCGGTGGTCGTCGTCCAGCACCTTGCGGGCGTTCTCGACGTCGAGATCGTCCACGCTCAGCTTGCCCCAGGGCAACTCAGAGATGGCCTGCAGCCAGTTGCGCGAGACGGAACGCTCCGGAGAGCTCTCCGGAAGCTTCCCGAGGCGCGCCAGCTCTTTGTCGACCGTCTGGCGCACGTCGTCCGGCAGGGTCAGGGCCTTCAGCGTCTCGGCCAGGTTGTCCTTCTCGGCCTCGTCGCCTTCGCCCAGCTCCTTCTGGATGGCCTGCATCTTCTTGCGCAGGATGTGCTCGCGCTCGGCCTTGCCGACCGACTGCTGCACCTGGTCTTCGATGTCGTGCGCCACCTTCAACGTCTCGCGGCGCCGCGCCAGCATGGTGATGACGAGCTTCAAGCGCTCCGACGGGTCCAGCGTCTCGAGCACCTTCTGCTTCTCGGCCGGCTCGGCCGGGACGGCGTGGGCGAGCAGGTCGGCAAACGCGCCGGGCTCACGGACGCCGGTCAGGCGCGTCAGGGCCTCGCGCGGCAAGCCGGGCAAGAGCTCGAAGATCTCGCCCGCCAGCCTGCGGGTCTCGTGCATGAGCGCTTCGATCTCCGTGCCCGAAGCGGCGGCCTGGAACGGAATCTCCTCCGCGGTGGCCAGCGGAAGCGGCTCGGATTCATCCATTTCGGTAATGCGCGCGCGGCCGCTGACGGCGACGATGACGCCGCCTTCGACGGTGCCGCGGATGGTGCCCAATGCAGCGGTCTCGTGCACGCCCAGGTCCGTCTTGTCGCTGCTGAAGGCGACCAGGACCTTGCTGCCTTCCGCGAGGGAGACTTCACCTGAAACTTCGAGGCGCGCGACGCCGCCGGGCAGAAGGACCGCGTCGTCGAGAACGAATACTGGAATGCTGGAATGAGTAGTCAAGGTCGTATCCTCCGTGACCCAACGTAAGAAGCAAAAGCCCGCTGTCAAACGGCTGCGCTTTGCGAAATTCAAATCAATCATTATCGAAAGAACGGGACGCGCTTCCCGCTGACAATGAGATGCGGAGCGGGCGCTTCGGATTCGCGTGCTCGCCCATGGACCGGGCAGGCGCCGCTCTATTGCTTTCTTGTTGCCGCTACCTTTTCCGACGTACGGATCGCACCTTACGAATGTGCGTTATCTGGCATTGGCAACCGACTACGACGGCACCCTCGCTTTCCAGGGCACGGTGCGCCCCGAAACTTTTGCTGCCCTGGAGCGGCTGCGGGCGAGCGGCCGCAAGGTCATCTTGGTGACCGGGCGAGACCTGGACGATCTGCAGCGCGTCTGTCCGCGCCTGGAGCTGTTCGATCGCATCGTGGCGGAGAACGGCGCGCTCCTCTACCGGCCGCAGACGCGCGAAGAGATCTTGCTGGCCGAGCCGCCGCCGCCCGAGCTGGGCGAGAAGCTGCGCCAGCTGGGCGCCGAGCCGCTGTCGGAGGGCCGGGTCATCGTCGCGACGCGCGAGCCGCACCAGATCGAGGCGCTGGAGGTGGTTCGCCAGCTGGGCCTGGAGATGCAGGTCATCTTCAACAAGGGCGCGGTGATGGTGCTGCCCTCGGGCGTCAACAAGCACACCGGCCTCCTCGCGGCGTTGGAAGAGCTCGGGCTCTCTTTGCGCAACACCGTCGCAGTGGGAGATGCCGAGAACGACCATGCGATGCTCGCCGCCTCGGAGTGCGGAGTGGCCGTGGCGAACTCGCTGCCGGCGTTGAAGGACCGCGCGGACCTGGTGACGCGCGCGGCTCGCGGCGAAGGAGTCGAAGAGCTGATCTCCGGCCTCTTGGACAACGACCTGCGCTCGGTGGTGGTCGCCCGCCATGCGCTGCTCCTGGGCGAGCGGCAGGACGGCACCGAGGTGCGCATCTCGCCCGCCGGGCGCCGCGTGCTGGTGGCGGGCCCCTCGGGCAGCGGCAAGACCACGGCCGCCACCGGCATCATCGAGCGATTGATGGAGCAGGGCTACCAGTGCTGCATCATCGATCCAGAGGGCGACTACGAAGGCTTCGAGGGCCTGGTCGGCATCGGGACGAGCGAGCGCGCGCCCAGCGTGGACGAGATCCTCGAGCTGCTCGCCAGGCCCGAGGTGCACATCGGGGTGTCGCTGCTGGGCGTGGCCGTGGAGGACCGGCCGGCGTTCTTCGCGACCCTGCTGCCGCGCTTGCAAGCCATGCGGTCCAAGCTGGGGCGGCCGCACTGGATCGTCATCGACGAGGCCCACCATCTCTTCCCTTCCGGCTGGCAGCCGGCCGGCCTCACCATGCCGCGCGAGCTGGGCGGGGTGCTGCTCATCACCGTCCATCCCGAGCGCCTCGCGAGGGTGATGCTGGACGCCGTCGACACTGCCATTGCGGTAGGCAAGGATCCGGAAGAGACGCTGCGCGCGGTCAGCGGCGGCGCCGTGCTGCGCGTCGAGCCCGATGAGGGCGAGGTGGTGGTCTGGACCGGCGATCAGATGGAGCCTCTGAAGCTCGTCCCCGGAAAGGCGCAGCACCGCCGCCACCGGCGCAAGTACGCGGCTGGCAACGTGCAAGAGAAGGCGTTCGTCTTCAAAGGACCCAGCGGCAAGCTGAACCTGCGCGCGCAAAACCTCTCGGTCTTCCTGCAGATGGCCGAGGGCGTGGACGACGAGACCTGGGCGCATCATCTCAGCCAGAACGACTATTCGAAGTGGTTTCGCGAGGCCATCAAGGACGAGGGCCTCGCTGAAGAGGCGCGGCAGATCGAGAGCCACCTGCCGCGCAGCCGGGCGCGGATTCGGGAGGCCGTCGAAAAGAGATATACGCTCCCAGAATAGCGTTCGTTAAGATGCTGGAATGAACTCCGCGTTCAAGGGTACGGAGCAGTACCTCACCTCGCCGTCGCTGGAAGCTTCCGTGCAGTGCGCGCTGGCCTTGGAGCGGCCGCTGCTGGTCCGCGGCGAGCCCGGCACCGGCAAGACGCAGCTGGCCGAAGCGATCGCGTCGGCGTTGGGGCTGCGCCTCATCCATTGGCCGGTGAAGTCGACCACGCGCGCCCAGGACGGCCTCTATGTCTACGACACCGTCCAGCGCCTCTATGACTCCCGCTTCGGCGACGGAGACGTGAAGGACATTCGCCGCTACATCAAGTACGGACCGCTGGGTCAGGCGTTTGCGTCCGACAAGCGCGTGGTGTTGCTGATCGATGAGGTCGATAAAGCCGACGTCGAGTTTCCCAACGACCTGCTGCACGAGCTGGATCGCATGCGCTTTACCGTCTCCGAGACGGGCGACGAGATCGTCGCGCGCGAGCGGCCGGTGGTGGTGATTACCTCCAATGCCGAGCGCGAATTGCCCGACGCCTTCCTGCGCCGCTGCATCTTCCACTTCATCGAGTTTCCCGATCGCGATCTGATGACGCGCATCGTCCGCGTGCACCACCCCGATCTGGACGCGAAGCTGCTCGAGCAAGCATTGAAGGCCTTTTATTCGCTGCGCGACTTGCAGGGCTTGCGCAAGCGGCCGTCGACCTCCGAGCTGATCGATTGGATCGCCGTGTTGCGCCGCGCGGGAATTGCCACGGTGGAATTGGAAGCCGGAATGCCCTTCTTGGGGGCGCTCTTGAAGCGCGAGCAGGACCTGCTTGCCTTTGCCGAAGCCGCCACGCGCGGCCGGCGGCCCAGGGCTTAGGTGTTCGTCGAATTCTTATATGAGCTGCGCGGGCGGGGCGTTCGCGTGGGCGCTCAAGAGGCGATGAGCCTGGCTTCGGCTTTGCGGCTCGAGCTGCACAAAGGAACGCTCGACGGGTTCTATCAAGTCGCGCGCGCTCTCTGCGTCCATCGCGAGCAGGATCTGGATGCCTTCGACCGCGCCTTCGCGCACCACTTTCGCGGCGTCCCCGATGAAGCGTTGCAGCTGACGGAGGAGATGCTGAAGTGGCTGGAGGATCCGGCCCGCAAGCGCGAGCTGACGCCTGAAGAGCGCGACGCCTTGGAGAAGATCGATCTGGCCGAGGCTCGCGAGAAGCTGCGGCAAAGGCTCGCCGAGCAGCGCGAGCGGCACGACCGCGGCAATCGCTGGGTCGGCACGGGCGGGACGTCACCGCACGGCAGCGGCGGCACCAATCCGTCGGGCATCAAGGTGGGCGATCGTCCGGGCGGGAAGGGCGCGCTCGAGGTCGCCGGCGAGCGGCACTTTCGCGATCTGCGTTCGGACGTCACGCTCGACACGCGGCAGATCGAAGTGGCCCTGCGGCGGCTGCGCGCCTATGTCCGCGAAGGCGCGCTGGACGAACTGGACATCGACGGCACCATCGACAAGACCGCGCGCAACGCCGGCGAGCTGGAGCTCTCTCTGCGGCCGCCGCGCAGGTCGAACTTGCGCGTGCTCCTGCTGCTCGACGTGGGTGGTTCGATGGACCCGCACGCCGACGTCTCGGAGCGGCTCTTCTCCGCGGCAAAGCGCGCGACGCAATTCAAAGAATTGAG
>DATBAA010000709.1:0-3934 GCA_036271755.1 Myxococcales bacterium
CGGGCGTTGAAGTCTTCCTCAGGAATGGTGGGCGGGGGCGGCTCGCGAGGCGCTTTCGGCGCGGCTTTGGCGGGCACTTTCGGCGCGCGCAGGAACTCCGTCGCGCCCGATTCGGGCTCAGGCTGCCCGTCGTCGCCGGGCTGCGTCGTCTCGTTTGGTGTCGGGCGCCTGGGCATCTGGGCAGAGGATGCAACAGCCGGGCCCGCGCGTCCATGCGTTCGCGCACAGGCCGCTACTTCAAGCGGCGGGAGTAGCGCCGTCTCGGCAGCAGGGCAAAACCCTCGCGAAGGTAGAGTTTTGCAGCCCGCTCGTGCCCGCGGACCACCTCCAGCTCGACGGTGACGCAGCCGGCTTTACGGGCCTCTTGCACCGCGCGTTCGATGAGCCTGCTTCCCAGGCCTTTGCCGCGGTGATCGGGCGCCACATAGAGCTCTTCCATCCAGGCCACCCGGCCCGCCCGCTCGAGGGAGAACTGCCAGGAGAGCTCGGCCACGCCGGCGGAGCCTGCCAGGAGCAGCACGCCGTTGCCGTCCACCAGGGTGCGCATGGCCTTCAGCAGGCGCGGCCCGGACAGGTCGATGTCGTGCTCCCGGTACTGCGCCTCCAGGAGCGGCAGGGCCAGCCGGCAATTGCCTTTGTTCAGCTTGCGGAGGCGGATTTCTTGCACGTGTGGGTCCACTTCGTGGAAGTTGTACAGCATGTGGTGCGTCTACATCCTGCGCTGCGGCGACGGCACGCTCTACGCGGGCATGACCAACGACTTGGACAAGCGACTCACCGCGCACCGCGCCGGCAAGGGCGCGCGCTACACGCGGGGACGCGGGCCTTTGAAGGTCGTCTACTCCGAGCCGGTGGCCGACAAGTCGGCGGCGCTCAAGCGCGAGCACGCGCTGAAGCGGCTTCCGCGCCGGCAGAAGCTGCTCCTCCGGGGGCGACGGTGAAGAGAGCTCTCTTGCTGTTGCTGCTCTGCGCGGCGTGCCCGGCGAAGGTCTCTTATCCGGAGTGCAAGCTCGACCCGGACTGTGCCGAGCACGGCCAGGTTTGCGTCGGCGGGTTCTGCAGAGAGTGCCGCGACGATCACGGTTGCAGGCCTGAAAAGCCGGTCTGCCGCGAGGCCATCTGCATTGCTCCGCCCGCGCCCGTGGAGAAGCCGAAGCCGCCCGAGCCAGTGGTGCCGCCGTGCGACAGCGACACCGACTGCAGCGGCGGCGCGGCCTGCGTGGACCGGCAGTGCAAAGCGCAGGGCGGCCTCGACAGCCAGGCCTCCCGCAAGTTCGGCAACTGCAAGCTGAACGCGGTCTACTTCGGCTTCGACGACATCACGCTCTCGCGCGAGGCCCGCCAGGCGTTGGCCGACGACTGGCAGTGCCTGCAGCAGAACAGCTATCGCCGCGTGCTGCTCTCCGGACATACGGACGAGCGGGGCACGACCGAGTACAATCTGGCCTTGGGCGAGCGTCGCGCGGAAGCGGTACGGAAATACCTGACGGGTCTGGGCGCGGAGTCGCGGCGGCTCAAGACCTTGTCGTACGGCAAGGAGCGGCCCGCGGACTCGGGCCACGACGACGCCGCTTACTCCCGCAACCGCCGCGTCGAACTGATTCCGGAGCCATAGAATGAAGAGAGCACTGCTGGTCCTGTTCGTTGCTTGCAGCGCCTGCGTGACCACCGCGCAGGAAGGCGAGGAGATGCGCAAGGACATCGCCTCCCTGCACGCCGACTTGAAGAAGGAGACCGACGCGGCGGCCGCCGATCGGACGAAGCAGGCCGACGAGTCGGCGGCGCGCACCAAGGCGCTGCAGGACGCGCTCGATCAGCTCTCGCGCGCGGCGCGGAAGAGCGGGGCGGACCTGGGCGTCGATCTGGAGAAGGCGCAGAACGACCTGGTGGCCATTCACGGGCAGATGGACGTGCTGCAGCACCGGCTGGACGCGTTCGAGAAGGCGCAGGCCGATCAGGCGGCGGCGGCTACAGCGGCGGCCGCGGCGGCGGCGCAGCAGAAGAAGGAGGCCGAGCACCCGGCGGACAAGATGGGCATCTACAATCTGGGCCGCTCGAAGCTGGAGGCCGGCCAGACCGGCCGCGCGCGCGAGCTCTTCGCCGAGTTCTTGAGCAAGTTTCCCAAGGACGAGCTGGCCTCGAACTCACAATATTGGATCGGCGAAAGCTATTACGCCGAGAAGAAGTGGAACGACGCCATCGGCGAGTTCCAGAAGGTGCTCAAGCAGTACAAGGGCTCGGAGAAGGTGCCCGACGCCTTATTGAAGATCGGCATGTCCTTCCAGGCCCAGAACGACTGCGGCAGCGCCACGCTCTTCTTCGAAGAGCTGCAGCAGGGGCACAAGTCTTCGGAAGCCGCCAAGACCGCCAAGACCAGGCTCGCGGAGTGCAAGAGGAAGAAGTAACCGCGCTCTCACGTCAGCGATTTGTAGAAGACGGTGGTGGGACAAAGTCCACCGCCCGGCCAGAGGGCGTAGTTGGGGATTTGGCCACAGAGCTGCCAGCCCTGGCGGGAGTACAAACGATAGCCGTCGCTGCCGGTGACGGTGTCGAGGACCAAGAGCGTCTTGCCCAGGCTGCGCGCGTGATCCTCGGCGGCCTGCAGCAGCTGCGCGCCCAAACCTGTCTTGCGGGCGCGGCGGTGCACCAACATCTTGGCGACGTCGCCCCGGTGCGGCTGGTTTTCCGGCTGCGCCCAGATGACCTGCACGGTCCCGACGATGGCTCCCTCCTGCTCGGCGATGAAGACCGCGCGCTCACCGCGAGCCAGGCCCGAGGCTGTCTCGCGCCAGTAAGCCAGCGCTTTCTCCCGCGTCATCGGCAGCATGAAGCTCACCGAGGCGCCGCCCTCGACGCAGTCGATGAGCACGTCGCTCAGGCCGGCCAGCTCGCGCTCGGACAAGGCTTCTGCGCGGCGGATCATCGCGACCTCCGCTGGTGCTCGGTCGAGATCACCACCACGTAGCGCGCCGCCTTGCGCGTCCGGTTGCGGAAGGTGACGGGCGCGTTGAGCTGCATGGCCAGACAGTCGTCCTGGGCGAGCCGGTGCACAGAGTCGCCGACCGTGACCTCGAGCGCGCCGGCTTGCACCCAGATTTGCTGGTGGACGGCCGGCTCACGGGCGCCCGTCTCGTACGCGACGCGAGCACCGGCGGGCAGCTCGACGGCCACGATCTGCAGCGGCGAAGGGAAGCCCGGCGGCGAGATGTTGCGGCGGATGTATCCCGACTCTGGATCGCGCCAGGGCACGCGGTCCTTGCCGTGTGAGACGGGAGACGCACCGCCCGCGTCTTCGAAGAGCGAGGCGAGCGGCACGCCCAGGCCGGTGGCGATCTTCTCCAGCACCACCGCGGTCGGGCTGCTCTCGGCCCGCTCCACCAGCGAGAGCATCGAGCGGCTGACGTCGCACCTTGCCGCCAGCGTGTCGAGCGACAAGCTTCCGCGCAGCGCGCGCACCCGCTCGGCGATGCGGCTGTTGATGTCTACCATGCAAGACATCTTGTCCAACATGGTAGATACAGTCAACTCAGCGCGCGCGGACTTCGCCAGAGACCAGCTCCAGCTCGGGCCCGTAGTTGCCGCGAAGCTCGCGTTTCCACCACGCGCCGGTGCGGCGCCTCTCGGCCGGCGAGGTGAACCAGTATTGCCAGAGAACGGTGCGCAGATAGCGCGGGGGCTTTTCGCGAAAGGGATTCGCGCGAAAGAGCTGCAGCACCGGCGGTGAACCCTGCAAGAGCCGCACTGCCGCGTTGATCACCCACGGGTCGGCGGCGACGTCGCTCAAGGAAGCAAACCAGAGGTTCCATTCGAAGCGCGGCTGGTAGGGCGCGAAGAGCCCCGGCGCGGCCCTGAGCTCTTGCGGCTTATAGCGAAATGGATAAGCGACATAGGTTACTCCGTCATTGGAACCCTGGAATTCGATCTCGAACCGGTT
>DATBAA010000710.1:0-9540 GCA_036271755.1 Myxococcales bacterium
CATCGGGTCGCATCCGTTCTGTAACCCAGCTGAGGACAACCGAGCCATCGGTCGACACGAAGGTGGCTAGCCGTCGATTGTCGCCTGTCCAAACGTTCAGCGTCTGTCGATGGATCATGACACAACCTTGTACAGGAAAAGCCCTCGCATGGTCTTCAGGAAGGCCTCCGGATAGTCCATCACGAAGGCGGGCGGAGTCAGCGAGGGAGGGGACATATCTTCAGAATCGACCGTCTGCCGCCACTTTCGTGCCCAAGTCGAGTAAGCCTCCTGAAGCGCAAACGGATCCTTCGGCAAGAAGCCAAACCGCTTCACCCAAACTACCGGGCCCGAGTCGTTGGCGATCATCTGGATCTCGCGAACACCCCACCTCGCGTAGAGACGTGCTTCGTTTGCGTACAAGGCGGTCGCAAAGCCGCATTTTTGGCACGCAGGAATCGGGTAGAAGGCGTGATTGTAGACGACGGTACCGCTACCTCCGGAGCCCCACAGCGGACAGGCGGGATGCACCGACCGCGAGAGGGGCTGCGAGAGGCTCCAGTTGCTAGACCGGTCGGCGAATTGAACAAGCCACTGAAAATAAGCATTCTTGAGTTGTTGCGAGACGAGATCTCGTGCCTCGTTGCAAGCGTGTTCAAAGGTGTAAGTCTCGTCGAGATCGGCGAACTCTACTGACGCAGCCACGTTGACGCGCAGCCATTCAACGACGTCGCCTCGGAGACGCATCCAGGCTGAAGTCTAGCCCAAAGCGCACGAGCAAGGCATTTCAAATTACGAGTGTGACCAGCCGCGACGCTTGGCCTCTTCCAGAAAGACCTTCACGCCTTCGACGGTGGCCGTTCGCTCATAGCCGGAGGCTGAGCCGGTGCCGGAGTCGTGGAGATCCATCACCGCGTCGAGGCCCAGGGCTTCGACCTGTAAAACGTGTGAGACCATCGCGGCGGCCAGCTTCTCGCCATCCCCGGTCTTCATCGTCCAGTCTTCGAAGTCGGCGGTCCAGTGCTGGTGGGCGAGACCGAGCGACGCGATCACCGGGAGGCGCGGGTCGAGGCTGACGGTGTTCAGTGTACCCGACGGCACGGGCAGGGTGCCTTCGACCAGGCGCACGCCGTAAGGCAGCCGGAAGGGAATCGCCGTCTGTGCAGAGCCGGCTTCGCGCAGGAGTTTTCGCACCACTTCGGCACCTTTGAGCGCGTCGGCCTTCAGCTCGCGCCAGCGGTCGGGCCGGAAATGGCTATAGGTGTGGTTGCCCAGCACATGCCCTTCGCGAGCGGCCCGGATGGCCTGCGCGCGCGCAGCCTTTGCGTCTCCCCAAGGCGCTTCGACGAGGTTGCGGCCCAGGAGGAAGAAGGTCGCTTTCACGCCCGCGTCTCGCAGCACGTCCAGCAGCGCGGCCGTGGAAGGTCCGGGGCCATCGTCGAAAGTCAGCGCGAACACGCCCGCAAGACTACACTGCCGCCCGTGAAGAAGCTGCGTCTCGTCCAACTGCCGGTCCCGCCGCCGGCCGCGCTCGCCGCCACCGGCAACGTTCCGCTCGCCGCCGGCTGCCTGGCCGTCTCGGGCCGCGGATTGGGCGCGGAAATCGAGGTGGTGGCACCCGACGTGACCGATTCGCTGGGCGACACGCAGCTGGCCGACTTCGTGGCCCGCGACGAGCCAGAGTTTCTCGGCCTCTCGCTCTATCTCTGGAACTGCGAGCGCAGCCTCCACCTGGCCCGCGAGGTGAAGCGCAGGTCGCCGAAGACGCGCGTGCTGGTGGGCGGCCCGGAGGTGAGCGCGGACAATCCGTTTGTGCTCCAACAATCGGGCTTCGACATCGCCGTCAGCGGCGAGGCCGAGGACACCTTCGCGCTCCTGCTGCAGAAGCTCGTCAAAGGCGACGACGTGCGCGGGGTGCCGGGCGTGGCGACGCGCGGGCCGCTTGGACTTTCGGCGTTTGCTCCGCAGCCTTCGGCCAACTTCGAGCTCTCGAAGTATCCGTCGCCGTATCTAGAAGACCTGGTGCCGGTCGAGCGGCAGCGCTCGACCTACATCGAGACGGTGCGCGGCTGCCGCTCGCACTGCACCTTCTGCTTCTACCCGCGCTCGTCGAGCGTCCTGCGCACGCTCGACGTCCCGGCCAGCGCCCGTCTGGTCGGAGCCTTGCGCGACAAGGGCGCGCGCGAGGTGGTCTTTCTCGACCCGACCTTCAATCATCGCCCGCAGTTCGACGAGCTGCTCGATGCCCTGGTGCGCGAAAATGCCGCCAAGGAGCTGACCTTCTTTGCCGAGGTCCGCGCCGAAGGACTCACGCCCGAGCACGCGCGCAAGCTCAAGCAGGCCGGGTTCGATCGGCTCGAGATCGGGCTTCAATCGGTCAATCGCGAGACTTTGAAGCGCGTGCGGCGCGGCGGCTCTCCCGAGAAGGTGGCCGAGGCCGCCAAGATGCTGCACGGCGAGGGCATCGAGCTCTTGGTCGATCTCATCGTCGGCCTTCCGGGCGACGAGCCCGACGACGTCCTGCGCGGCATCGACTTTCTCGAGCAACACGGGCTCGCTTCCGAGGCGCAGGTGTTTCCGCTCTCGCTGCTGCCCGGCACCGCCATGCGCGCCACCGCCCTCGAAGACGGCGTGGTCTTCGATCCGGCGCCGCCCTATCGCGTCCAGCGCACCCCTACCTTCTCGCAGGAGCAGCTGCGCGAGACGCTGACCGAGGCAGAGTCCCGTCTGAACCGCCGTCTGGACGAGTGGCCAAGGCCGCATCTCTGCGAGGGAGGCCTGGACGGCTTCGCGCCACAGCTCGCCGGCCCGCAGCACGCCGCGCTCTGGTTTGCCGGCCGCGATCTCTTCGCCCGCCGCGCGGAGGTCCTGCAGGCCATCGACGCGCGGCTCTCCATCGATCCCTTCGCGACGCTGGACGTGGTGCTCGCGCCTGCCGATCCCTTTCCGCTCGATCTCTTGGAAGCCATCCGCGCGAAGCTGGACGCCGGCCCGCAGAGCTACGCTTCACGCTCGCTGGCTCATCGCGGAGAGAACGCCCAACGCCGCATCGCCGTGGTCCTCCGCTACGCATTCGATCCGGATTGGATCGAAGCAATTCGCGATCTCGCGCAGGTCTTCCGCGACCAGCCCGCGCACGCCGCGCTCCGCGATGCCGCGCGGCTGGGCGCGGATCTGCCGGGTGCCCGCATCATCGGCGAGGTTTCGCAGGAGGCCTTTGCTGAGCTGGCGCGGCTGGCCGATCCGGACCTCGTCTGCTTCGCCGATCGCGAGCTCGAGGCGCGCTGGCAGCAGAAGGTCCTCGGCTTCGGCGACGCCCGCCAGGTCTCGCCGCGTGCTCTGGCCGGGCGTGCCTGAGGCGCGTTGAGCCTCTGCCGGGTGGTGTAGCTCCGTATCGTCGCTGGGTGAGGTGACCCGTGACGATCGCTTGCTTTCCGAGGGAGGTGGTCATGGCGGTTTGGCGTGGCGCGTGGCCCGCGTGAGCCCGCGCTGCCGTCCGCCCAGGAGTGGTACGAGGGCGGAGCCCTTGTACAGCGGAGCCGCGCAGCGGCGGAGCGCTCAAAAAAGAAGGCGATGTCGCCGGTTCGCTCTTGACGAAGATAGCCGATAAATATATCCTGTAATCATGCTGAGAAGGCCGGCGCAACTGGAGCTTCCGAGGCACGGCGGGCGCAGGAAGGGGGCCGGCCGCCCGAAGGGCGACCGCGTCTCGCATGATGCGCGGCCTTCGTTTTCGCGTCCGGCGCCTGCCCATGTGACCCTGCGCGTGCGCGGCGATGTTCCGAACCTGCGGTCCTCACGCCGATTCGCCGCGATCCGGCGAAGCTTCACGGCGGTACGCGGGCGGGAGTCGTTCCGGCTGATCAAGTTCTCTGTCCTGGGGAATCACCTGCACCTCATCGTCGAGGCTGACGACAGCGGGGCGCTCTCGCGGGGGATGCAGGGGTTGAATATCCGGCTGGCGAAGGCGCTGAACAGGGTGCTGGGCCGGAAGGGCTGCCTGTTCGACGACCACTACCATTCGCACTTGCTCGCCAACCCGACGGAGACGGCGCGCGCCTTGGCGTACGTTCGTACCAATGCAGAGAAGCACTACGGCCGCGAGATCGTAGACGACTACTTCAGCTCGGAGCACGCCGGATGGCGTGATCTGTTGGCTGCTCCGGTCAGCTGGCTGCTCGGCGTCGGATGGAAGTTGGCGAAGCGCAGGCGCCCCGCCGGCGCCGGCTAGCTCTTGCCGGTCAGGCCGAGGACGACTTCGGAGAAGCTGGCCCAGCGGATGGGCTTGATCAGGTACGCCGTGGCGCCGACCTCTTCGGCCAGCGCGCGGTCCGGCGGCATGGACCGGGCGGAGATGATCAGCACCGGCACCTCGCTCAGGCGGGGCAGGGCGCGGATGCGCTCGCAGATGGTGTAGCCGCTCGAGTCGGGCAGCATCAGATCGAGGCAGACGATGTTGGGAACTTCCACCGTCTCCAGCATGGCCAGCGCGGACTTGCCGGTGGCCGCTTCTTCGACGCTGAAGCCGAGCTTCTCCAGATATTTCCGGAGGAGCTTGCGGATTTCGGGGTCGTCCTCGACGACCAACGCGGAGGGGGAGCCGGGCACCGTTCGCTAGCTCGCGCCGCGTCCCGTGATGACGATGGGCACGGTGCGGAAGATGAGGTTGAAGTCCCGCGCCAGCGTCCAATGGTCGATGTACTGCATGTCCAGGTACATCCAGTCCTCGAAGGAGATCTGGTTGCGGCCCGACACCTGCCAGATGCAGGTGAGGCCCGGGCGCACCGAGAGACGGCGGCGCTGCCAGGCGTCGTAGAGCGCCACTTCCTTGGCCACCGGCGGGCGCGGCCCGACGATGCTCATGTCGCCGCGCAGCACGTTCACCAGCTGCGGCAGCTCGTCGATGGAGTACTTGCGGATGAACCGGCCGATGCTGGTGACGCGCGGGTCGTTGCGCATCTTGAAGACCGGCCCGCTCTGCTCGTTGGCCTTGGCGAGGCTGTCCTTGAGCGCCTCGGCGTTGACCACCATGGAGCGGAACTTGAGCATGGCGAACTCGCGGCCATGCAGGCCGACGCGCATCTGGCGGAAGAAGACCGGGCCGCGCGAGGTGAGCTTGATGAGCGCGATGACCACCAGCAAGAGCGGCAAGAGCAGCCAGAGCGCGGTGGCCGAGCAGACGATGTCGAAGAGCCGCTTCATCGAGAGCGCGAACGGCTGCGGCCGCACCGTCTGGTAGTGCAGATAGCCGTCGGAGATGGCCTGGCCGTCGATGGCCTGGGCGCGCTCGAGCCGGAAGGCATAGGCGGGCAGCGCGAAGGGCACGCCGAACTTCTCGCAGACGCGGATGACTTCTTGCATCTCGTCGCCGTGCTTGCGGACGTTGCCCGCGACGTACACCTCGTCCACCGGGTGCTTGCGCAGCACCTTCTCGATGTCGGCGGCGACGCCCAGGATCTCTGTGCCCTGGCTGTTGCTGCGCTTCAAGAGCGCCGCGTCCTTCTCGGTCTCCTCGTTCAACTTCAGGTAGCCGGCGATGACCTGCCGCCCGCGCTGCTTCAGATCTTGTCCGGTGAGCCGGCCGATGGGGCCGACGCCGACGATGAGGACGTTGGCGACCGGCTCTTCTCTGCCCGCGAACTGGCGGAAGACGGCCACGCGCAGCAGCATCGCGGGCGCCCAGAGCAGGATGAGCATGTGCGGCACGCGCGGAAGCGGGGTGCCGGCGGGAGCGAGCAGATCGAGCAGCGCCAGCACGGTGATGGCGGCGGAGGTCTGCGTGGCGATCATCGCCGCTTCGTCGAGCAGGCTGCGATCGTAGGCGAAGTGCGCGTAGTGGCGGAGCGAGGCGGCGGCGACGACCCAGGTAGACACCATCGCGGCGCCGACCCAGATGATGGAGTGGATGCTGCCGACCGCGCCGTGGAAGCCGTAACGCCATGCGTAACAGAACGCCGTCGCGAACAACACGATGCCCATGTCGGCAACGATGTTGACGCGTGACGTGAACCCCGGGGAGAGCAGGGATTCCCGGGTCGGCTTGGCTGGTTGCCTCATCTCGGTCATCGAATCGGAAGTTCCTTCGGTCCGGCGGGTTTCCACCACAAGTCCCCCCGAGAACCTGGGCCATCGTAGGCCCCGGTTGTTTGCTTGGTCAAGAGACGGGCGTCAAATGTTTGGCTTTGAATCCGTAGACACACGACTCCGTTGGCTAATTCCCCAACAAGCGTGCGCCGGAGTTTATTTTGCTGCTGTAATTCTGAGGGCTTGCGGCTCGCGAAAAGTGCGCAACACGATGGCGGCAAACTTTGGATCGTTCACCAGATAACGCCTGGCCAGCCGCCGCGGCTCCAGAGCAAGGCGAAAGATCCACTCCAGTCCTGCGCGAGAAATCCAGGCAGGCGCTCGCCTGACCTGGCCCGCCAGGAAGTCCAGGGTGGCGCCGATGCCCAGCAGCACCGCGGGCCGCAGCGCTTCGCGGTTGCGGTGGATCCACAGCTCCTGTTTGGGCGAGCCCAGCGCCACCAGCACGAAGTCCGGCTTCGCCTTCTGGATGCGCTCGAGCACCGCCGGGTCCGGCTTCGACAGATCGATGCGCGGCGAGTCGATGCCGGCGATGCGCACGCCGCACTCCTGGGTGAGGCGCTTTGCCGCGGCCTCGGCGGCTCCGTCGGCTCCACCTAGAAGGTAGAGCGAGCGTCCTTTGGCCCCGGCGCGCTTCGCCAGCGGGTACGTCAGATCCGATCCGGAGATCTTCGCGGGCAGCGGCGTTCCAAGAACCTTGGCGGCCCACACCACCCATTGCCCGTCGGCCACCGAAACGTCCGCGCGATCGTACGCAGCGCGGAACTCCTCGTTCTTGTCGGCGGTGACCACGTGGTCGACGTTGGGCGTGAAGACCACGCCTCCGCTGCCCACCAGGGCCTCGATGGCGTCGAGCGCGCCGTCGAAGTTGAGGCTGTCGATCCAGATGCGTCCAATCCTTACACGTCCCATTGCGTTAGATTAGCATCGCAACGCTTCGCTTTCGGCGCTCGCATGCGTTACTTTGCGCGCGATGAGCGTGGTTCGACCCATAAAGGAGCCGCAGTCCCGGCAGCCCGCCGGACTGCCCTCGCGCGAGCTGCAAGAGCTGTGGTTCGCTACCCGCCGCAGGGACTGGAAGTCTTTGGTGGTGGTTCCGGCCGCGCCGGGACTCTCGGCGTTTCCCATCGCCAAGGCGCTGGGAGAGATCGGCACCATCATCCGCATGGGTCCTGTCGAGGTGGTCAACGCCGAAGGCCTCGATCTGAGCATGATCGCCCAGCTGGTCGACGGCTTCACCTCCGAACCGCGCAGCTCCGGCTCGGTGTGGACGTCGAACTCTCCGGGCAACAACGGCCCCATGGGCTCCGAGCCCTTTTCGGCCAACCGCAAGGAGCGCGCGTTCATCGTCGCCATCGAGCCGGTGGTGACGAACCCGCTGGCGCTCCCGCTCGCGCTGGCGGCCGACGCGGTGCTCATCTGCCTGGAGCTGGGCGTCACCGAGCTGTCGGCCGCGCAGCACACCATCGATCTGGTGGGCCGCGAGCGCCTGGTCGGCAGCGTCCTCCTCAGCCCGCGTTAGACTCCATCCATGGCATCCCAGCCGGATTTTGCTCAGCAGTGGCCCTGCTCAAGTTCTGTTTCATCGGCGGCCTCGCCGTCCAACGGTGGGGCGAGCCCCGAATGACTCGCGATATCGTCCACAAGGTTTTCGCCGGCCGGCCCAAGGACTGGGAGGACGTCCGTGGAGTCGTAGACAGGCAGCCCGTCCTGGATACGAGCCTGATCTGGGACGAACTGCTGCCGTTGCTCGAGTTGCGCGAAGACATCACGTCAGAAGCCCGGCTGCGCGAGCTTCTGGCGCGTTAGTGGCCGGAGGCAGCCGCTGCCTGCGCCGGGGCCGCCGCCGGCTGATGCTTCGCGACCGCGGCGAGCCGCTTCGCCACGTGCGGGGCCGCATAGTAGACGCCGCAGACGAAGCGGAAGAGCGGGCCGAACGAGTAGGCCGAGAACGGACCCACGAAGTAGAGCCGCGGCACCGAGCTCTCGAAGTCGGTGGTCAGCTTCGGCGCCGTCTTCACCCGCGTCAGGCTCGCGCGCAGCCCGGGCTCGATGAAGGTGAGCTTGTCCAGCTCGTGCACGAACCCCGTGCCGCTGATGACGTGATCGAACTTGCGCTCCGTCTCCTTGCCCGAAACCTTGTCGCGCAGCTTGAGCTCGATCTTTCCCTCGACGTCCTTGGCCGAGAGGATCTCCTGGTTGGGCACCACCGGCACCTTGCCCTCGACGCGCGGCTGCAGCCACCACGAGCCCACCGGCCCCAGGTACTTCATGGCCAGCTTCACCCGGCGATCGTCGGGCAGGTAGTAGAGCGCCCAGGGCAGCTTTTCGAAGACCCAGTTCTTGCGGCCCGGCCCCAACACGGAGAGCGGGTTGCGCAGCTTCTCGATGATCGACCGCTTCGCCGCCATGCGGGTGTGGAAGAAGATGCCCGGCCCGCGCGCAAGAATGGTGGGCTTCGCGCCCTGCTCGTGGAGCTTGGCGGCCGCCTCCAGCGCGGACTGGCCCACGCCAACCACCGCCACCTCCTTGCCGGCGAAGGGCGCGTAGTCGTCCCAGCCGAAGGTGTGGCTGACCAGCGACCGCGGCAGGCCTTCGAACTCCTTCGGCATGCGCTGGAACGGCCCGAGACCGACGGCGACGACCACCTGCCGCGCGTTGACGATCTCGCCGTTCTCCAAGGTGAGCTTGAAGCCCGCGCCGTTGCGCTCGAGCTTGCTGACGTCGACCTTCTCGACGCCCGGCACGAACTTCTGCTGAATCCATTCGCCGTATTCCGCGAAGCTCGCGTAGGTGATGGGCTCGAAGCTCTCCATGCCTCGCTGCTTGAGCCAGGCCGGAAAATCCATACCGGGCTGAGGCACCGAGAGGCTGGTCGCGAAGCCCAGCGACTTGAGATACATGCCCTTCGGCATCACCTTCCACGACTTCATCGGCTCGCCGAAGATGCGGTTGGCAATGCCCTTGGCGTTCAGCCAGGCGGCGACGGAAATTCCATACGGTCCTGCGCCGATGATGGCGACTTCGATCTCAGCCATTCCGAATTCTCTCCCTTATCGTTTCCAGACGCGCCACGGGGCCTGGTCCTTCGACCACATCTCGTCCAGACCGATCTTGTCCTTGAAGGTATCCATGTTGCGCCAGAACCCATTGTACGGGTAGGCGAGCAGCTGCCGCTCGGCCGCCAACCGCGAGAAAGGCTCCAGCACCAGCTCTTCGCCCTCGCGGATCTGGTCGAGGATGGCGTGCTTGAAGATGAAGAAGCCGCCGTTCACCCGCACGTCCGACTGGCTGACGAGCTGCAGGCCGCGCACCTGGTTCTCCGCGTCGGCGTCGACGACGTGAAAGGTGTGCGGCGCGGGGATGGAGACGAACGAGGCCACCTTCCCCTTGTGACGGAACCAATCGACGTATGTCTCCAGGTTCAGATCGGAGAGGCCGTCGGCGTAGTTGGCCATGAACTCGTCTTCGCCGTCG
>DATBAA010000711.1:0-3963 GCA_036271755.1 Myxococcales bacterium
CACCAGCGCCACGGCGGCGAGCGAGCGAAGCTTGGGAAGATCATGCAGCTGCAGCGCGCGCAAGATCATGCCGGCCGCGACTTGGACATAGCGAAGCGGATGCGGATCGGGAAAGACGAAGCAGTCCACCGACGCTTCGAAGACGTAGCCGTGGAAGAAGAGCGCCAGCACGAAGATGGAGCCGGCGAAGGCCAGCGCCTGCGGCACGATCTGCTTGCGCTCGCGAATGGCCGCGGCGAGATCGAGCAGGAAGAGCGCGCAGCCCACCGGCCCGAAGAGCAGCCCGAATCCGCTGAAGACGACGAAGAGCTGCAGCACCAGCGTCAACGCGGCCCGCGCGAAGCCCAACGGAAGAAGGCGGCCCAGCACGATGGCGAGGATGAGCAGCAGCGGCACCGGCCCGTGCGCGGGGTTGGTGGTGCCGGCGTAGGCCTCGACGTTGCCGAGGGTGAGGATGATGAGAGGAATGCAGACGTCGAAGATCGACCAGCGCCGGGTCAATCGCCATTTGATCGCCAGCGCCAGCGCGGTGCTCAGCAGGAAGAGCACGCCGATGACGTAGGCTTCGGTCTTGGTATCCCAATCGGAGGCGATGGCGGTCAGTTTGATGACCAGGTAGCCCAGGCCTTCGCGGTGCGGTCCGAGCTGCCAGGTGAAGAGCCGCCACGCTCCCGCTCCGCTGAACATGCCGTCCCAGAGGCCCCATTGGTCCCAGAACATCATGTTGACCGCGTAGCGGTGGATGAACCAGAAGAGCCGCGCGGCCAGGACGATACAGACGCAGGCCACGAGCCTTGCGTTTACCCCCCAAGCTTTGCCAGCATTGAATGGTGCGCTCATTCCGCCTGGTCGCCGCGCTGGGTCTCTCATCCGCGCTGGGCTGCGCGAGCGCGCGGACTTCTAGCACGCCGCGGGAGAAGCCGCTCAGCAGCGACGTCGAAGCGCCGGGGCAGCTCTTCCGGGTGCTCTACCAGCCGGCGGACGCGGCCGAAGCGCGGCGTCTGCGCAAAGAGCTGCTGGCCGTCGCGCCCAAGCTGTCGCGCTGGGGAAAGTTCCGCCAGGGCATCGCAATTCATGTGCAGCCCGATCACGCGGCGTTCGAAGAGGCGGTGCGGCGGCGCGGCTATCCGTGGCTGCACGCCTGGGCCTTCGAGGATCAGATCGAGCTCGAGTCGCCGCGCGAGCTCGAAGAGGCGCAGCTGCAAGAGCTGCTGACGCACGAGCTGACCCATTCGTTGATGCTGCAGCTGATGGCGCGAAAGGACGAGTGGAGCGCCGACAATCCGCCGCTCTGGTTCCGCGAAGGAATGGCCTCGGTGACCGCCGGCCAGGGATACCGGCGCATGTCCGCGAGCGACCTGCGGCGCTGGAGCTTCGCGCATCCCGATGCAAACTTGCTCGAGCCCGAGCCTGAGCTCTACCGGACCGAGCGGGAGGCGGTGTACGCGGCGGCCCATCTCGCCTTCGAACGGCTGCTGGTCTTGATCGGCGACGAAGGCGTGCGCGCCATCCTCTGGCGCATGCGCGAGGGCGACGACTTTCCCCAGGCCTTCACCCGCGCCACCGGCCGCGACCTCCGCGACTTCGAACACAACGCGCTCTCCCCGCCGCAACTCACGCGCAAGTCCCCGTAGGCTCTCTCTTCGGTGAATGTTTTTAGTTGGTGGCTGGCCGGGTGGACCAAGGGGATGGGAGGACTGGGGGGCGGCCGGTGTCTTTGCGGGTGCGTTGGAGCTCGATTTCGCCGATGAGGACCGTCGGCGCGACGGTGCTGACGGGGACGTAGCCGCTCTCGGCGCCGCAGAAGCCGTTGAAGACCTTTGGGTCGGAGCCGGCGGCCAGGATCTTGTTGATGCTGGTCAAGGGCGTGCCCACCAGCTCGACGCCGCGGACCAGCGTGAGCGCGCCGGTGGTGGCGTCGACTTTGTAGACCAGGTGCGGCTGGCCTTTGAAGGCTTGATAGGCATAGCCGCTGGTGTCGGTGTTGCCGCCGGTCATGTCTTGAATCAACAAGCCGAAGGGTTTGTTCTGCCGGCGCGCCTCGGCGATGAGATCGCGCTTCAGCTCTTCGAAGCTCTCGGTCTTGGCGGGCACGACGAAGAGGTTCGACATGCGCGCCACCGGATCGCGTCCGGGCGAGGCGCGGCCGTGGCCGTTGGAGTGCAACGGCCCGCCCTGCACCGGCGCCCGGGAGAGCAGGAAGGTCTTGAGGACGCCGTGGTCGACCAGCGTGGCGCGCTGTCCCGGGACGCCCTGCTCGTCGAACTTGTAGTAGCCGTTCAACGTATCCTTGCCGGACGCGCGCGCCGTCGGGTCGTCGATGATGGAGAGAAACGCGGGCAAGATGGGCTTACCGATCTGGCCTTTGAAGGTGTGGCCGTCCTTCTCGTCGTTCTGCCGCTCGCCCTCGAGACGGTGGCCGACCGCCTCGTGAAAGAGCACGCCAGCTGCCTCGGGCGCGAGCAACGCCGGGCCCGTATACGGATCGAGCACCGGCGCCGCGCGCAGCGCCAAAAGCTCGCTCACCATCCGATCGATCTGCGCGCTCAGCGCCTCTCCGCGCGGCAATCCGCCTTCGGTGGCCGCATAGAAGTCGCGGCTGTTCTCCAGCAGCATTCCGTCGGGCGCGCGCGCGTAGGCCAGCACGTGCAGGCCGTAGAGAGCCGACTCCTGGACGAGGCGCGTGCCTTCGGTGTTGGCGTACTCGCGCTCCTCGTGATCGCAGGAGACGCGCATCTGCGCATCGAAGAGCTCGGGGTGCGGCCGCAGGCGCGCGGTCTGCGCACGCGCCTCGCGGATCCAGGCCTGCTTGTCGAAGGGATGCTCGAGCGGCGGCGCGATGGACACCTGCGGCTCCTCGCGGGAGAAGCTGGGCGGCTGATCGGGATCGTCCGGTTTGTAGACTTCCTTCCCTTTCTTTTTCAGATAGGCCGAGAGCGACTTCTTGTAGGCCTCGTCGGTCAAGAGCCAGAGCGCGTTGCGCAAGGCCAGCTCGTCGTCGTCGAGCGGAGCCTCGCGGCCGGCCAGGTAACCGCTGTCGGAGTCGCCGAACTCGAACAGCTCTTGCTGCGTGCTGTTGTCCAGCTCGTAGCTGCCGACGCGGACGTCGGCCATGAGCCGCTTGTCGTGCTTCTGGTGATCGAGAAAGAGCGCGCCGTACTTGGCGCCGATCTCCTGCGAGGTGACGCCGCGAATGCCGTACGCGATGTAGTACGGCGCTTCGTGCCCCTTGAGCTGCAGGCTCTTGTGGGCGCGGGTCATCTCTTCGGCGAGCGCCCCCAGCATGCGCTGGCGAGGGTCTTTCGGGTCGGGCGTAAAGGCCGTGACGGCGAGCAGCAGTGCGAGCATGCCGCTTTGTAACGCGCGACCCCCGCCTGCGCGCTAGCTGATTTGCCGTTCGTCGTAGAAGAACATCTTCACGCCCGTTTGCTGGCGGACCAGATTCAGACTAAATTCGGACCTGAGGTAAGCGATGCGAGCAGTGCGTGTGTCGGAAGACTTCGTCCCCGTGAGTGAATTCAAGGCGCACGCCGCGCAGTGGTTGCGCCGGCTCACCAAGACCGGCGCCCCGGTGATCGTGACTCTGAACGGGAAACCTGCGGGAGTGCTGCTCTCTCCCCGCGCGTTCGACGAGCTGAACGAGCAAGCGCGCCTCATCAGTGCGGTGAGCGAAGGCATCGAGGCTGCCGATGCCGGCCGCGTCTACCCGAGCGCCGAGGTGAAGAAGCGGATTCGCGCGCGTTACGCCCGGAAAGCGAGATGAGAAAGGCTCTCGGCGGCCTGGCAAGCACAGCTATCGGATCATCTACCGAATCACGACGCGAAGGCCGAGGTGCTGACTGTCTTTGAGAGTCACCGCGCGTTTCCGCGCGGCGTCGTCCCGGACGAAGATTGAGGTACGACTGACGCGGCTGGGCCGCCCGGAATCGGACCCAGCCGCGCCGACGCCGTTGCCGGCGCCTT
>DATBAA010000712.1:0-4360 GCA_036271755.1 Myxococcales bacterium
GCGAGCGTCAGCGGCGCCTGGGCGGTGCCCAGCGAGATGGTGATCTCCTTCGAGCCGCTGGTGATGGTGTTGAGCGCCAGCGGACCCTCGCTCAGGTTGGTCAGCTGCAGCTGCTTCTGCGCGGTCTGGCCGAGCAGCACCTGGCCGAAGTCCACCGCCGCGGGGTTCACGTCGAGGAGGCCAATCGCGCCCCTGCCTTTGAGCGTCACCGGCCGGGGGGAACAAGTGGGGCAGGGCGTCAGCGCCACCGTGGCCAGGAACTCACCCACCTGCGTGGGCTTGAACTGGATCATCACCTGCGTCGACTGCTCCGCCGAGAGCATGAGCGTGCCCTGGCGCGCCACCTTGAACGCCGCGGCGCCGTCGCCGGCCGGAGCGTCGATGTTCACCGTGGTGACCGCGTGGCCGTCGTTGTTCACCAGCTGGAGGTTCTGCGTCTTGGTCTCGTTCACCACCACCACGCCAAAGTCGAAGACGTCGCCGGACAGCGTCGCCAGGCCCTGCACCGCGTGCCCGTGCAGCGGCAGGGTGGCGAGGTTGGAGACCGGCGAGTCGGTGGTCATCTGCAGCGAGCGATCGTTCATGCCCAGCGCGGGCGGCCGGTAGCGCACCGACAGCTGCGCGCTCTCGCCGGCCTCGAGCGAGACGGGCAAGCCGGTCACCAGGAAGGCGGGGTCGTTGAGCTGCGAAAGCTCGGTCACCGTCATCGAGACGATGCCCAGGTTCTGCACCGCCACCTGCATGGTCGCGTCGCGGCCCAGGGCGACATCACCGAAGTCGACGTTGCCGGGGAAGACCTCGAGCTGTCCGCCCAACTGCCGGACCTTGGAGCGGCTCTCGCCGCACGCGAGCAACAGGAAGCAAGCTGCTGGAACGCACCACCGCATTTCGCCACCCTCCCGACGCCGACGCCTGCCGGTGCGCTCTACACGCTCCGTGCCACTCCTCAGACGAGCGGCCAGGCGCTCTGGGCGCACGCCCGGCGAGCGGCAGTGGGAAGGAAAGTGCCCACTCGTGCCACTTCGATGGAATCGGGAGGCGCCGCAGGTTACAAACGGCCGAAGATGGGCGACTGGTACGTACTCGACATCGATCCGGCCCACGTCGCCCGCGAGCGCGAGAAGGCGCGCGCCTTGCGCAAGAGCGCCTGGTGGCAGCGCCGGCTGCAGCGCGGCCTCTGCGCCTACTGCGAGCAGCCTCATCTGCCCGCCGAGCTGACCATGGACCACGTCGTGCCGGTCGCGCGCGGCGGACGCAGCATCAAAGGGAACGTCGTTCCGGCCTGCAAAGAGTGCAACAACAAGAAGAAGCTGATGACCCCCGCGGAGCAACTCTTGATGACGGCCAAACAGATCGACGAGGACTGACCTTTGCCGCTTGATCCATCCGACTTTCCCGTCGAAGAGCACGAGCTGTCCAACGGGCTGCAGATCCGGCTGCTGCAGGATCGCTCGCTGCCAGTGGCCTCGCTCTACTCGTTCTTCCGCGTCGGCTCGCGCAACGAGCGGCCGGGCATCACCGGCATCTCCCATCTCTTCGAGCACATGATGTTCAACGGCTCGAAGAAGTACGGCCCCAAAGAATTCGACAGAAGGCTGGAGGCGGCCGGCGGCAACTCCAACGCCTACACCTCCAACGACATCACGGCCTACTACGAAGACTTCGCCGCCGACGCGCTGCCGGTGGTGCTCGATCTCGAGGCAGATCGCATGGCTTCGTTGATCATCGACGACACTTCGCTTTCGCGCGAGCGCGACGTGGTGAAGGAGGAGCGCCGCTACCGGACCGACAACGACATCGACGGCATGATGGAGGAGGCCATGGGCGCGCTGATGTTCCAGGCCCATCCCTATCGCTGGCCGGTGATCGGCTGGATGACGGACATCGACGCCATCAGCCGGGAAGATTGCGAGCGCTACTTCCGCACCTTCTACGCGCCCAACAACTGCATCCTCATCCTGGTGGGCGACTTCGAGCGCAACGACGCTTTGGCGCGCATCAAGAGCCTCTACGGCCACATTCCGCGCGGCGAGCCGCTGCCCAAGGTCGTCACCGGCGAGCCGAACCAGAAGGGCGAGCGGCGGGCCGTCATTCATTATCCGGCGCAGGCGCCCGCCATTGTCGTCGGCTACCGCTCGCCGGCAGGGCAAGACCCGGACTCCCTGGTGCTCGATGTGATCGAGACCGCGCTCTCCAACGGCGAGGGCGCGCGGCTCAAGCGCGCCTTGATCTACGAGCAGGAGCTCTGTGTGGAGGTGCGCGCGGGCTTCGGCTGGCGGCTCGACCCCGGCCCGTTCGAGGTGTCGCTCAAGCTCAACCCAGGCGTGGATCCCGTCCGGGCCGAGAGCGCGCTCTTGGCCGAGCTGGCCCGGTTCTGCGAGGAGCAGCTCTCCGAGAAGGAGCTGACCCGGGCAAAGAACCTGGTCCGGGCGCACCACCTGCGCGGGCTCTCCACCACCAACGGGCGCGCGCACACCATCGGGCAGATGGAGACCATGCTGGGCAGCTGGCGGGCGCTGCTCGACCTGCCCGATCGCTACAACGACGTCACCGCGGCCGAAGTGCAGCGGGTGGCGCGGAAGATCTTCGCACCCCAGCTGCGCAACGTCGTGACGGTCCTTCCGGAGCTCGCGTGAAGCTGCCTCCGCTCCTGATCGAGACCTTGCCGGGCGGCCTTCAAGTGGTCGCCATCCAGAAGCGCGGGCTGCCCCTCTTTCACGTCCGGCTCTCGCTGCCGGCGGGAGCTTGCGAGGACCCGCGCGGCAAGGCTGGCCTCGCGGCCTTCACCACCGAGCTGCTGCGGCGCGGGACGAAGCGCAGGCCGGCGCGCGACGTCGACGACATGATCGAATCGATGGGCGCCCAGCTCTTCGAAGGCGCCTCCATGGAGGAGGCCTCGCTCTCGTTGACGGTTCCGTTCGAGCTGGCCGGCCAGTCGTTGGACGCGCTGCTCGAGGTGGCGCTGGAGCCGCTCTTCGACGAGGCAGAGGTCGCGTCCGCGCGGCGGCGCACCCTCGCCGGACTGCAGAGCGATCTCGACGAAGCCTCCAGCGTCGCCGCCCGCGCGGTGACCACGCTGGGCTACGGGCCCGGGCACCCGTATGCGCACCCGGGCGGGGGCTTTCGCCGCGACGTCGAGACCTTCGTGCGCGAGGACGCGCTGGCCTTCCACGCCACCCGCTTCCAGCAGGAGGGCGCGCTGCTCGCGGTGGTCGGGCCCGCCGAGCCGGGCGTGCTCCTGGCGCTGGCGCAGGAGAAGCTCGCGCAGTGGCAAGGATCGTGGCCCGTGCACAGCCAGCGCGCGCCGCTGCGCTTCAACACGCTGCAGCCGCTGCCGGGCCTGCGTGGCATCATCATCGACAAGTCCGACTCGTCGCAGACGCAGATGCGCATGGTCGCGCCCGGCCTGCCGCGCAACACGCCGCACTTCGCCGACGCGGTGGTGGCCAACACCGCGCTGGGCGGCGGCTTCACCTCGCTGCTGGTCGACGCCATCCGCGTCGATCGCGGGCTCTCCTATTCGGTGGGCACCATGCTGCGCATGAACCGGCACGCCGGGCTCGCCATCTTCGCCAGCTTCACCAAGGACGAGAAGCTGCGCGAGCTGGCCGACGTGGCGCTGGAGAAGATGCACGGCTACGCGAAGACCGGGCCGTCGGAGGACGCCATCGACAAGGCGCGCCGCTACCTGGCGGGGCTCTTTCCGCTCGGCCTGGAGAGCCACGAGGCGCTGGCCGAGCAGGTGGCCGACTCGCTGCTGGACGGCGCGGGCCTCAGCTACATCACGAGCTACCGTCAGCGCGTCCTCGACGTCACGTCCGAAGGCGCCCGCGCCATGGCCGCCGAGCTCTCGCCGGCCAAAGACGGCGCGCAGCTGATCGTCGTCGGCGACGCCGAGAACGCCCTGAAAGCGCTCGACGGCTTGTGCCCGCTCGAGGTCCGCACCATCGAAGACTTCGCCTGAAGCCGGCCTTCAGAGAGAGACGGTATAGGCAAGGCCGAGGACCGCGTCGGGCGCGTTGTCGACCCAGATCCAGGTCTGGGTGCTGTGCGGGTTCGGGCCCGGCGTGAAGTCTTCGCTGAGCCAGAGGCTGAAGCCGCGGTAGCGCACGCCCAGGCTGATCTGGTTGTGGACGCGAAAGTCCGCGTAGAGCCCCGAAGAGAGCAGGGCGTCGTCGCCGTCCAGGCCGGTGCCGAGGCGGGTCCAGCCGGCGCCAAAGAGGGGCGACAGCGCGCGGGTCTCGAGGAGAATGGTCACCGATCCGGCCTGCGCCTCGAGAGAGGCCTCGAAGGTCCAGTGCCACGGCTTCGGCTGCAATGCAGTCGGCGCTGACAGATTGGAGAAGCCGCTCAAGGCAAA
>DATBAA010000713.1:0-6879 GCA_036271755.1 Myxococcales bacterium
CAATCGCCCTGGCGCCTCGCGACACGTTCCACGACTTGATCGCCGGACCGCAGGGCATGGTCTGCTCGGCGCTCAGCAAGTTTCCTGTGCGCGTCGTGGAAAAAGGCTGAAGCGCAGGCCGTCAAAGCTGAAGCTCGTCGCCGACGCACCCGAAGAGCCGCTCGCGGCGTTCATCGTGCGGCGAGGCGGCGTGGAGCTTGCGCTGGCAGAGCTCGCGGTCACGCGCGGCGGCGCTTTTCTACGCGGGCAGCGCGAGAAAGACCCGCAAGCGCAGGTCCGCGCGGGCGACAAGGTCGAGGTCTCCTTCCCTCTCGAAGACGCGGCGCCGGCGGCGGCCTTGGACAAGTCGCGGCTGCTCTTCCTGGACGCCGACGTCATCGCGGTCGACAAGCCCGCCGGAGTCGCTGCGCAAGAGGAGTTGGCGGGCGGCGCTGCTCTTCCCGAGCTCTGCTCGGCCCTGCTCGCCTCGATGGGCGAAGCCGAGACGGAAGCGCTGCTGGTGCACCGGCTCGACAAGGGCACGACGGGAGTCACGCTGCTGGCGCGCAACAAGGCTTCGCAGGCACGCCTTCTAGAGGACTTTCGCGAGCGGCGCGTCCGCAAGGAGTATCGCGCGCTGAGCACGCAGCCGCCGTCGGAGACGATGATCACCGCGCTGGTCGAAGGCCGCACCGCTTCGACGCGCGTGCAGGTGTTGGAGACCTTCCCGTTGGGCGCGCACATCGCGGCGTTTCCCGAGACGGGGCGAACGCACCAGGTGCGCTTGCATCTCGAATCGGTGGGAGCGCCGCTCCTCGGCGATCGCCAGCACGGCGGGCCGGTCTATATCAACCGCGCAGACGGCTCGAGGCTCGATTTCGAGCGCCCCATGCTCCACGCGCTCTCATTGAAAGTCGTCGGGGGCCTCCGCGTCGAAGCCCCCGTCCCGCCGGACTTCATCGCCGCATTGAAATGGCTCGCGATTCAATGAACGCGTTTGGCTACCAGGCGCCCGGCGGTTCGTAGAATTCGTCGTCCGGGCCGGCAGGCTTCTGCGGGCGCGGCGGGATCACCGGGCCGACGATCTTCTTGCGGCCCGGGGCGGGCTTGTCGACCTGCACCCACTTCTCGCCCGGCGCGGGCTCGACGAAGACGATCTTCATGTGCCAGCCCATCGCCTTCGACCATTGGCGCAGGCGATTGAAGTCGGGCGTGCGCAGGCCGGCGACGCCGCGCTCGGTGCGGTTGACGATCGAGGCGCTGGAGCCGCCCATCTTGGCCAGCTGCTCCAGGGTGAGCCCCGAGCTCTTGCGCATCTTGAGGATGGCGGCGGCGATCTCCTTGATGAGCTCACGCTCGCCTTTGTCGAGCTTGCGGCGCGGGCGATTGGGAAGCTCGGGAGCTTTTTTCTTGGCCATTTGCGATTCCTCGCTAGACGGTCTTCTTGCGCGGGGGCTTGTCGAGCTGCACCCATTTCTCGTCCGGTCCCGGCTCGCAGAAGACGAGCTGCATCTGCCAGCCCATCGCCTTGGACCAGACGCGGAGCCGGTTGAAATCGGGAATACGGCCCGCTTTGACGCCGGTCTCGGCGCGGCCCAAGGCGGCGGCGCTGGCCCCGGTGGCCTTCGCCAACTGCTGCAGCGTCAGCCCCGACCCCTTGCGCATCTGGGTCATGGCCGCGGCGATCTGCGAGACGTACTCGCGCTCCGCCTTGTCGAACTTGCGGTGCTGCGGCGGCACCACCAGGATGACGTCCTTCTTCTTGACCGTCACCGAACTCTCACCACGCACCGGGCGGCTCATGTTCCACCTCGTCCCAAGGTAATTGCTTCTGCACCACGGCCGGCACCACCGGCCCGATGATCTTCTTCCGCGTCGGCGCGGGGCGGTCGACCTGCACCGCCTTTACACCCGGCGCGGGCTCGGTGAAGACGATCTTCGTGTGCCACCCCATCACCGCCGCGAGCTTCCGCACGCGATCGAAGTCGGGCACCATCAGACCCTTCACTGCTCTCTCGCCGCGGTGCACGAGCGCCTGGCTGCGGCCAGTCAGGAGCGCCACCTGGCCTTGGGTGAGCCCGCTCACCTTGCGCATCTTCAGCAGGGCCGCGGAGATCTCCTCGACGAACTTGCGCTTCTCCTTGTCGAACGTGCGCGGACGGCGAGGCTTGCGCGGTCGCTCCTTCTTGGAGGGCGGCTCCTTCTTCTTGGCCATGCCCGCCGATATATCCGGCCCGGCACGGAATTCAAGCGGTCACCTAACGGATTGCGGGGCGCGGATCGGTCTGTTAGAGCACCGCCGCTTGCAAGGAGGCACTCATGGGTGAGAACACCGAGGCGAAGAAAGACGCGGGCGGGCTGCTGATCGTGCAGAGCAAAGTGCGCGACATCATTCGAGAGAAGGAGATGCGCACCTCTGACGAGTTCATCACCGCGCTGTCGGATTTCGTCCGCGCGTCGGTAGAGAAGGCCGTCTCGCGCGCCAAGGAGAACGGCCGCAGCACGCTACGCCCAGCAGACTTATAGGGGCGAGCAAGCGTTGGTCCGCTGACGAAGGCAGGGCGATTCCCTGCCCTCGCGGGCGGACCGCTGTTAGGCTTGCGTGCGTGAGACACACGCTGCCCAATGGGCTGACGCTGCTTGTCGAAGAAAATCACGCCGCGCCGGTGGTGGCCATCCAGGTCTGGGTGAAGGTCGGCTCTGCCGACGAGCTGCCCAATGAGGCCGGCCTCGCGCACTTGCACGAGCACATGCTCTTCAAAGGCACCGCGCGGCGCGGGCCGGGAGAAATTGCGCGCACCATCGAAGCCTCGGGCGGAGAGATCAACGCCTGGACCAGCTTCGACCAGACCGTCTACCACGTGGTCCTCGCCAGCCATTTCTTCAAGGAGGGCATGGACGTCCTGGCCGACGCGGTCACCAGCGCGGCCTTCGACGCAGACGAGCTGAAGCGCGAGATCGAGGTCGTCTGCGAGGAGATCAAGCGCAGCGCGGACTCGCCGGCGCGCAAGCTCTCGCGCGAGCTCTTCGCCACGGCCTTCCAGAAGCATCCGTACGGCAAGCCGGTCATCGGCACCGAGGAGAGCGTCCGCAGCTTCACGCGCGAGGGCATCATGCGGTTCTACCGGCGCTGGTACGCGCCGCAGAACACGCTCGTCGTCGTCGTCGGAGACGTCCGCGAGGCCGAGGCCTTGGAGCTGGCCGGCAAGCTCTTCGCCTGGCCTTCGAGCTCGTTCGAAAAGGCGCCGGTGCGCCCGGTGGAGCCGCGCCGCGAGAGCCCCTTCGCGACCTTGAAGCGCGAGCCGCTGAAGGAGGGCCACATCTCCATCGCCTGGCCTTCGCCGCCCATGGTGCACGACGACGTGGCGACGCTCGACGCGTTGTCCATCGTCCTCGGCCACGGCGATGCGTCGCGGCTGCACAAGGCCTTGAAGCGCGACCGGCTGCTCTGCACCGAGGTGCAGGCCAGCTGCTACACGCCGGTCGATCCCGGGCTCACCATCGTCGGCCTGACGCTGCAGCCGCAGACCGCGGCGGAGGCCGTGCGCGAGGCGCTCAAGCAGGTCTACCGGACGCGCGACGAAGAGGTGACCGCCGAGGAGCTCTCCACCGCTTGCAGGCTCTTGGAGAGCGACGCGGTCTACCAGCGCGAGACGGTGCAGGGCCAGGCGCGCAAGCTGGGCTTCTACCAGTCGAGCGCGGGCGGCGTGGAGTTCGAGGAGCGCTATTTGGAGCAGGTGGCGAAGCTGACGCCGGCGCGGCTGCGCGAGGCGGCGGAGCGCTGGATCGATCCGCGCTCGCCGGTGCTGGCCGCGCTGCTGCTCTCCGAGGGCGGCCCTTCGCAAGAAGAGCTGCAGGAGATCCTCGATGAGGCCGCGCGGGCTCCGCGCAAGAAGGCCCCGCGCAGCGACACCGCGCCCGAGAAGCGGCAGCCGGTGCGGTTCTCGGCAAAGAAGTCCAGCGGTCAGCTGCTGCGCGAAGAGCTGCCCGGCGGCGGAGTGCTGCTGGTGCGCGAGGAGCGCGCGGTGCCGCTGGTGGCCATGCGCGCCGCGTGGCAAGGCGGACTGCGCGCCGAAGACACCTCCAACGCTGGCATCAACATGCTGCTGGCGCGGCTGGTCTCGAAAGGCACGCGCACCCGCGGCGCGGAAAAGCTCACCCGCGAGATGGAGCAGATCGGCGGCTCTCTCGGCGGCAACTCGGGCCGCAACAGCTTTGGCCTGCGCGCGGAGTTTCTCTCGCGGAACCTGGACCAGGGCTTCGACATGTTCGCCGAGGCGCTTGCCGAGCCGGCTTACGATCCCGAGGAGATCCAGCGCGAGCGGACGCTGCAGATCGACGAGCTGCGCTCTCGCGACGACAACCCGGCCGGCGTGGCGTTCCTGCAGTTCGGCGAGACGCTCTACAAGCAGCACCCCTACCGGCTGGACGTGCTCGGCATCGAGGACGCGGTCGCGCGCATGGACCCCGCCTCGCTCGCGGCGTATCGGCAAAAGCTCTATCCGGCCGGGGCGGCGACGGTGTCCATCGTCGGCGACGTCGATGCCGGCGAGGTGCGCGATCTGGTGCGCAAGCGCCTGGGCGTCCCGGGAGCGAAGCCCGCGCTGGTGGCGCCGCGGAAGGAAGAGCTGATCACCGCGCCGCGCGTGGCCGTGAAGAAGCTCGACAAGGCTCAGGCACATCTGGTGGTCGGCTTCCCCGGCGTGACGCTCTTCGACAAGGAGCGGTTCTCGCTGGAGATGCTCTCCACCATCTTGTCCGGCCAGGGCGGGCGGCTCTTCGTCGAGCTGCGCGACAAGCGGAGCCTCGCGTACAGCGTCACCAGCTTCTCCATGGAGGGCGTCGACCCGGGCTACTTCGCGGTCTACATCGGCTGCGGTCCGGCCAAGACCCAGGAAGCGCTCGACGGCATCCGCGCCGAGCTCGAGCGCTGCCGCAGCGAGCTGCCCTCCGCGGCGGAGATCGATCGCGCCCGGACGCACCTCATCGGCACGCACGCCATCTCGCTGCAGCGCAACTCAGCACGCGCGGCTCTGTACGCCTTCGACGAGTGCTACGGCCTGGGCGCGGAATCTTCGCTGCACTACGCGGAGAACATCAGCGCCATCACGGCGGAGGAGGTGCTGGACGCCGCGCAGCGCATTCTCGTACCCTCGCGGGAAGTGATCTCGCTGGTCGCTCCGGAGGGCGCGGTGCCGAAGAGTCTCGAGCAGTGAGCTGGGCGCTCGTCGTCGCGGCTCCGCCCGATGAGCTGGAGGTGATGGCCGCCGAGCTCTTCGAGCTGGGCGCCGCCGGCGTGGAGATGCAGGAGCCCGGCATGCTGCTGATGCCCGGCACACCCGCGCTGCCCGAAGGGATGGGGCGCGCCATCGCGCACTTCGAGGAGCAGGCCGACGCGCTGGAGGCCGCTCTTGCCTTGCAGACCGAGCCGCCCATCGAGGTGCCCGAGCAGAACTGGAGCATCGCCTGGCGCGCTCACCACAAGACCATGCGGGTGGGGCCGCGCAGCTTCGTCTATCCGCCCTGGGAACCAAAGCCCGAAGGCGTCGCGGTTGCCATCGACCCGGGCATGGCGTTCGGCACCGGCAGTCACCCGACAACCGCGCTCTGCCTGGAGCGGACGGATGAGCTGCTGTCCGAGCGGCCCGGATCTTCGCTGCTCGACATCGGCACCGGCACGGGCGTGATCGCCATCCTGGCGAAGAAGCTGGGCGCGTCGCGCGTCTGCGGCACCGAGAACGATCCGGTGGCGCTGGACGCGGCCCGGCAAGGCGCGGCGCTGAATGAAGTGGCGGGCATCGAGTGGCTGCTGGCGGAAGATCCCGCCGAGGCGCCGGGCGAGTACGCCATTGTCATCGCCAACATCTTGCTCAACACCTTGGAAGAGCTGGCGCCGCGCATCGCGCTGAAGGTCGCCAAGGGCGGCCGGCTGGTGCTCTCGGGCCTGCTCGCGGCGCAGGGTGATGCAGCGCAGGCTGCCTACGTTCGCCAGCTCTTGCGGCCGGTCGGGCGCAAGGAGCTGAACGGCTGGCTGCGCGTCGAGCTGGAGCGGCCTTAAGTGCATCGGCTCTACGCGCCCGGGGCCGCGCCGGGCGCGCTCGAGCTGTCTCCCGAGCAGGCTCGCCACCTGGCCGTGCTGCGGCTCCAGCCCGGAGCTTCGTTGGAGCTCTTCGACGGCAAAGGCGGCCGGTTTCGCGCCGAGCTGGTGGCAAGCGGTCTGCGCGTGCTGGAGGAGTTGCCGCGCGCGGCCGAGCGTCGCGCCAACGTCGTGCTCGCCCAGGCGCTCGCCAAAGGCGAGAAGATGGACTGGATTGTCCAGAAAGCGACGGAGCTGGGCGTCGCGCGCATTTTCCCTCTGACGACGCGGCACGCGGTGGTGAAGCTCGAAGGCGAGCGCGGCGCTTCGCGGGCCGGGCGGTGGCGCAAGATCGCGCAGGAGGCCGCGCGCCAATGCGGCCGCGCCGACGTGCCGCAAGTCGACGAACCTCGCTCGTGGGAAGAGCTCTTTTCGCTGCTGCGCGCCGAGCCGGACCGGCGCGGCGTCTTGCTTCACACTGTTTCGAACGACCTTCGACTGAGTGCTGCCGTTCGCGGCGCTCCGCAGCTTCTGCTGGCGGTGGGCCCCGAAGGTGGATTTTCGACAGACGAGCATGAGCGGGCCATCCGCGAGGGCCTGCTTTCGGCAAGCTTGGGCTCGCTCGTTCTCCGCACGGAGACGGCAGGCCTTGCAGCGCTGACGGTGGCGATGCACGTGCATGGAGAGCTTGGCTAGCAGAACCTCGAAGGGCTGTAGAGCATCGGAAGAAGCACTGGGCAGCACGCCCACGAAATGGAGACTGCGATGCGGCGAATCACTGGAATCTTGGCCGCTCTGGTCTGGCTGGTTTCGCTGAAGGCGAT
>DATBAA010000714.1:0-2209 GCA_036271755.1 Myxococcales bacterium
AAGAAACGGACGAGATGGTCGCGAGGCCTTTGGCGATGAGAAGCGCCGCGAGAATAGCGCCGGCCAGCCTGGCGTCGAGGATGAGTTGAATGGCCTCATATCCGTTGCCGGTGACTTGTGGAAAAGCAATCGCCAGCGCTCCGACGCCCAGGCCGCCCAGGGTGCCAAGGAGAATGCGCGGCAGCTGCAGCTTGCGCGCGGCGTCCGCGGCCTTGGAGAGCGCGGCGAGGAAGAGCGGGCCCAAGAGTCCGGCGAGGATGCCGAGCACGCAATAGGCGAGGATCTCTGTCTGCGTGACGAGCGCGAACTGGCGCTGGCCGTAGAGCGGGCCGCCGCCGACGGCGAGCCGGGTCAGCGTGGTGGCCACCGCGGTGGCGATGGCCACGGGCACCAGGACGTCGATGCCGACGACGCCGGTGACGATCTCCAGCACGAAGAGCACCGCCGCGAAGGGCGTGTTGTAGGCCGCCGCGAATCCCGCGCCGGTGCCGGCGGCGATGAGCATGCGGGTCTCGCGCGTGGAGAGCTTGAAGCCGCGGCCAAGCAGCGAGCCCGAGCCGCCGCCGAACTGGATGATGGGTCCCTCGCGGCCGATGGAGCCGCCGGTGCAGAGCGCCGCCAACGACGCCAGGGCTTTGAGCAGCACGGCGGGCAGCCGGATCTGCCCGCGGCCCAGCACGACCGATTCGAGGATGACCGCGACGCTGCTGCCTCCCGGGGCGCGATTGGCCAGCAGGCTGACGGCCGCCGCGGCAGCGCCACCAGCGGCCGGCAGGAGCAGCCGCCAGTGCCAGCTCAGCTTGGAGAAGCCCTCGAGGACATTGCCGGTGCCGAAGATCAGCTGCACGCCGTGGTGCAGCGCGAGGCGGAAGAGGATGGCGAAGCCGGCCGCGAGCGCGCCCGCGAGGAGGATCGCCAGCGGATAGCGCGCCCGGCTCATTTGCTCGCGAAGAACCGGATCGGCATCGGCATGCGTATTAACACGCATCAATCGGTAAATGACGGGTTTGTACTCATCTTGTTTACAAACGATTAGTGGCTAGTATCAAAGCTCTCGAGGAGTAGGAATGCCTGCGAGCGAGAGCTCCCCGCCGGGTCATTCAATCGTCGTCATTGGCGCTTCGGCCGGCGGTGTCGACGCGCTCCTCGAGCTCGTGGCCGCGTTGCCCGCGGATCTTCCGGCTGCCATCTTCGTCGCGCTTCATCTCCAGCCCGGCGTGATCAACAGGCTGCCCGAGCAGCTCAGCGCGCGCGGCAAGCTGCGGGCAAGGCACGCGGTCCACGGCGAGCGGATTGTGCAGGGCCGCATCTACGTGGCGCCGCCCGACAACCACATGGTGGTTCGCGCCGGCTATGTCCACGTGCTGCGCGGCCCCAAGGAGAACAACCAGCGGCCGTCGGCGGACGTGCTCTTCCGCAGCGCGTCGGTGACTTACGGGCCCGCGGTGGTGGGCGTGGTCTTGAGCGGCTTTCTCGATTGCGGCACCTCGGGGCTGCTCTCCATCAAGGCGCGCAACGGCCTCGCGGTGGCGCAGAACCCGCGAGAGGCGCACGAGCCCTCGATGCCGCAGAGCGCGCTCAATCACATCCAGGTCGATCACATCGCGCCGGCGCGGGATATTGGCCTGCTCCTCCCGCGGCTGGCCAGGGAGCCGCCGGAGGCGTGGCCGGCCGAGGTTCCGCGCGCCATCGAAGAGCTGGAGGGGAACGCGCTGGGAGTCCCCTCCGCCTTCGTCTGTCCGCTCTGTCAAGGCAGGCAGACGGAGACGGAGCTGTACGGCTATCAGTCGTTCCGCTGCCATGTCGGGCATGCGTTCTCGTTGCAGAGCATCGCGGCCGAGCAGGCCGACGCACTGGAGCGCGCGCTCTGGGCGGCGGTGCGCGCGTTGGAAGAGTCATCGTCGGTGGCGCGGCGTCTCGCGTCCGGCGCCGGCGAGAACCTGCGCAAGCGCTTCGAGGAGAAGGGCGAGGCCCAGACGGAGCACGCGGACACCATTCGCCGCATCCTGCTCGACACCCGCCAGCCTTCGGTGACCGACGCCGCGGAGCTCGCCGCCAAGCCGAAGCGCTGACTTGCTCAACGCGCGGCGAGCGAGAAGGAATAGACGCCGCTCTCCTGCTGAACGCCTTGGATGAGCGCATTCAAGATGGCGCTGTGGATGTCCCAGGTGCCGCCGGCCAGCTGGGAGAAGTCCACGCTGTCGAACCA
>DATBAA010000715.1:0-4709 GCA_036271755.1 Myxococcales bacterium
CCGACAAGGCCGCCTGCGCCTTCGCGATCACCGGCACGATGCGCTCTTTGCGGCCCTTGCCCAGCACGCGCAGCACGCCGTCTTGGAGGTCGCCTATGTCCAGCCCGACCAGCTCGGAGATGCGCAGCCCGGCGCCGTAGAGCAGCTCCAAGGCGCAGCGATCTCTCACGCCCAGCACGGTCTTCTTGCTCGGCGCATCCACGAGCCCGAAGCAGTCGTCGACCGCCACCACGTTGGGCAGCGACGTCCGCCGGCGCGGGAACGCCAGCCGCCGCGCCGGGCTGTCCTTCAGATGGCCCATCCGCACGCGATGTTCGTAGAACGCGCGCAGCGCCGACTGCTTGCGGCCCAGGGTCGAAGGCGCGTTGGCCCCGGCGCGCGAAGCGAGAAACGCGCGCAGGTCATCGCGGGAAGCAGCGTCGAGAGTCAGCCCGCGCTCGGCGAGGAACGCCGTCAGCTGCCGGAGATCCGCGAGGTAGGCGCGCTGCGTGTGCTCCGAGGCGCGCTCGATCTGCGAGAGATGCGCGGCGAACTCTTCCAGTGCGGCGTCCACGGGCAGATGCTGCGCGCGCGACGTCCGCGAGTCAAAGAATCGGTCAGGGCACGTCGGCGACGTAGACGCCCTGCTTCTCCTTGGCGTTCGTCGCGTAGACCACGTGCTTGCCGCCGTCGTCCGAGAAGCGCGCGCTGGGGTCTGCCTCTTCGATGACCACCTTCAGCCGCTCGGTCTGGACGTTGCCCGTCGGCACCACCACCAGGTCGACCGCCTTCGACGACCCGTGGTGCGGCTGCTGCACCAGCACGCGGCTGCCGTCGGCCGAGATGTCGAAGCCGGCCACGTCGGCCGCCACCATCTCGGCGCTCTTGCTGCCGTCGAACGGCGCGCGCATGAGCGAGCAGGCCCGCGGTCCGCCCGCGCAGCGCGCTTTGTACAAGAGGCTGTCGCCGGTCATGTCCCAGCCGTAGACGCCGTCGTCCACCTTGCGCGGCGCCGCGTTGCTGCCCAGGTCCACGCTCCAGAGCTCGAGCTTGTAGTCGCCCTTCTGCGGCGCCTGGACGAGGTAGAGGAGCTTCTTGCCGAAGGCGGTGAAGGCTTGCACCTTGGGCGAAAGCTCGCGCGGCGGTCCGTCGGCGGAGATGGTCAGCGTGCCGGCCCGGGCGCGCAGGTCGTAGCGCGCGAGGCCCAGCAGCTCTCCCGTCGAGGACCAGCGCCAGTCGCTCACCTTGGTGGCCACCAGCACGGGCACGCCCGGCGGCGCGCCCGGAAGCGGCATGGGCATTTTGTACAAGTCTCCCGTCGCCTCGCCGGGCTGCTTGGCCGTCGAGAGCAGCGCGATCTGCGACCCGTCGGGCGAGAACTGGAACGCGGTGGCGGCACCCGCTTCGAGGCCGTCGAGGTAGAGCGGCCGGTCGCCGCCCTTCGGCCCCGGCGGCCCCAGGAAGGCGAGGATGCCCTTCGACGAGAAGGCGAAGTCGGTGATGCCATCGCCCACCTGGCGGACCTTGCCGTGCAGCGCATCGACGAACCAGAACGCGCCGCCGGACGCGGTCGACGCGCGCGCCGCGATGTTCATGCCGTCGGGAGACCAGGCGATGTTCTGCAGACCCGGCAGATGCAGCTCGTAGGCGCCGCGGATGCTCAAGGTGTCCGGGGCCACGAACGCCAGCGCGGTGTGCGTGGGCGACCAGGCGAAGGAGCTGACCTCGCGCCCCACCTGCTCGGGAACGCCGGTCCCGACGCGCGCCGCCCAGAGCTCTCCCTTGCCGTCGCGGAAGCGGAAGCGCGCCAGGTAGGCGACGATCTGGCCGTCGGTGGAGAAGGCAAACGAGCCCGGCTGCGACGAGACGCCGGTGCCGACGCGGGTGGACGGCTTGTCGAGCGGGCCCGCCCAGAGGTCGCCGATGTAGAGGTCCTGCGGGACGCCGGGCTCGTCAGGATGGACGGCGTCGAGCAGGAACGCCACGCCGTGCTTCTGCACCGTCAGCCGCTGCGAGACGCCGGAGGCGAGCTTGCGCCCGACGAGCTTTTTCTCGCAACCAAGAGCCGCCACTAGAGACAACGCGAGCAAGGATGAGGTCTTCATGTCAGGCAATCGTAGTCCGTGCTTCCGGGGATGAAGAAGGCAAAACCGCAACTCCGCTGCGCGCCGCCCAGACGTCGAGCTCGCGGCGGGCGCGGGCCAGCATGCGCGGCTTGCGCTCCTGCTTTTTATGCCGGCCTTCGAGCGGCGGGAAGAGCGCGTAGATGACGTTGGACGGCTGGTAGTCGTAATCGGCCGGATGGGCCTCGCCCGTGACGTGGCGCAGGAGCGCGCCCAGCGCGGTGGTCGCGGGCGGCGGCTCGAAGCTCTTGCCCTGCAGCTTCGCCAGGATGCGGCGCGCCGCCAGATGCCCCGACGCGGCGCTCTCGACGTAGCCTTCCACGCCGGTGATCTGCCCCGCGCAGTAGACGTGCGGCTTCGCGTGCAGGTAGCCGTCCTTGTGCATCACCTTGGGCGCGTCGAGGAAGGTGTTGCGGTGCACCTGCCCCAGCCGCACGAACTGCGCGTTGGCGAGGCCCGGGATGCAGCTCTGGAAGATGCGCTTCTGCTCCGGCCAGGTGAGCCGCGTCTGGAAGCCCACCAGGTTCCAAGCGGTGCCGGCCTGGTCCTCGCGCCGCAGCTGCACCACCGCATGCGGCCGCACGCCGGTGCGGGGATCGGACAGACCGACGGGCTTCATCGGGCCGTAGGCGAGCACGTCCATTCCCCGCTCGGCCATCACTTCGATGGGTAGACAACCCTCGAAGTAGCGCGGCTCCTCGAAGGCGTGGGGCTCGACCTTCACGCCGGCCCGGAGCTCGGTCACGAACTTCTCGTACTGGGGCTTGTCGAGCGGCAGGTTGAGGTAGTCCGCGCCCTGGCCTTTTCCGTAGCGCGACTGCGCGAAGGCGATGCCCATGTCCACCGAATCGCCGGCGATGATGGGCGCGATGGCGTCGTAGAAGGCGATGGCGCCCGCGCCCACGGCCTGCGCCAGCGACTGCGCCAGGGCTTCGCCGGTCAGCGGACCGGTGGCGATGATGCAGAGCTCTTCCGGCAGCGCCAGCACCTCTTCGCCGCGCAGCTCGATGAGCGGATGCCGCCGGATGCGCTCGGTCAGCCCGCCGCTGAAGATCACCCGATCGACGGCCAGCGCGTCTCCCGCCGGCACCCGCGCCAGATCGGCCTGCCGCAGCACGGGCGAACCCAGCCGCCGCAGCTCCTCATGCAACAGGCCGATGGCATTTTCCGGATTGTCGGAGCGCAGCGAGTTGGAGCAGACCAGCTCCGCCAGGCCGTCTTCCTTGTGAGCAGGCGAGCGCCTGGCCGGCTTCTGCTCGTGCAGGACGACGCGCACCCCGGCATCGGCAAGGCACAGCGCCGCCTCGCTTCCCGCCAGCCCGCCGCCAACGACGTGAACCATGCGCGGCTTTGTTCCACGCATGGCCTCGCGCTGCAAGCGGGGCCGCGACAGGAGCGAGCGCTCGTTCGTTGACTGCCGGGGAAGCGTCCATAGCTTGACCTCGTTCCGCAGCCGAGCCGGCCGCTCGCGGTAGGGATTCGTTCCCTACGGTACGGTGGGCAAGGTCGAGTGGGTCGTGGGCACAATAGAGTGCCGGCCGGACTGCGGGGCTTAGTCCGTTTCGATTTCGGAGCCGCCGCTGGTCGAGACGCGGGTCTGCGGGTGGCCGCTCACGTGCACCACGCTGCCGCCCGACGCCGCTCCCGAGACAGTCTCGCTCACCGCCAGCCGCGCCGTGCTGCCGCCGCTGGCGTGCAGCCGCAGCGCGCGCGTCTGCAGCTTCTCGCCCTTGCACCGCGACCCGCCGGACATGTCGAGCTTCACGTCGTCGGCGCTGCCCTCCAGCACCAGCGCGCCTCCGCCAGAGACCTGCGCCCGCAGATGCTTCACCGCCACCTGGTGCGCCGTCACGTCTCCGCCGCCGCTCGACTCGATCTTCAAGTCATCGACCGGCACCAGCTCGGCGCGCATCTTCGAACCGCCGCTGGTCTCGAGCAGGTCGATGGAGGGCGCGGTCACGTGCACCACCGTCTCCGTCCGGGTGTTGAGCGAGGTGTGCGGCTTGAAGCGCACCACCAGCACGCCGTCGTCGACGATGGTCTCGACGATGGGCAAGAGGTTGTCGTCCGCCTCCAGCTCGACGTGCTGCTTGCCGATCTTCACGTCTCCGCGAATGCCGCTCTGCACCGAAACGCCGCTGAACGCACCGACGACGCGCGTCTCGTGCTGCACGTTGCCGCTGCCCTGGATGAAGTCGGACGCGGAGGAGGCGGAAGCAACGAGAAATGCCGCGGCGAAAGCGATGCGTGTCATGCAGGCTCCTACGCCGCGGTTCTTGGACTATTTCTGCCGCGGCCACCGGGAGTGACCCGGCGGCCGCGCTGGTTTCAGAACGGTACGGCGGCCGGGCTCTTGGGCTCGGCAGCCGGAGTAGCGCCGGCCGGAGCAGCGGCGGTGCCCTCCGCGCCCACTTCCGGAGCCTCGCGCCGGTACCCGCACTCCTTGTCCGGGCAGGCAATGTAGGCGCCGTCCCGCTTGGAGTACTTCGAGAGCAGGTAGGGCTTGTTGCACTGCGGGCACGGTCCGGGAATGGGCCGGTCCCAAGCCGCGAACTTGCAGTTGGGGTAGTTGACGCAGCCGAAGAACGACTTGCCGAAGCGGCTCTT
>DATBAA010000716.1:0-2587 GCA_036271755.1 Myxococcales bacterium
CGCTCCGCGTGCGCGTGCTGCTCTCGCAGATCGCCAAGATCAAACAGTTCGGCGAAGCCAACGGGCTGACTCCGACGGAGAACTACCAGCAGTATGTGGACGTCCATCGGGCTGCCGTCGTCTACGTAGTGACCGCGTGCCAGCCGCTGCGCTTCGAGCCCAAGACCTGGGGCTTTCCCATCGCCGGAGAGTTTCCTTACCTGGGCTGGTTTCAATTGGGCAGCGCGCTCGACCTGGCGCGCGAGCTGGAGTCGGACGGGTTGGACGTGGATGTTCGCGGCACCACCGCCTTCTCCACCTTGGGCTTCTTTCACGACCCGGTGCTGTCGACCATGATCTCTCGCGGGCCGGAGGCGCTGGGAGATCTGGTCAACGTGGTGGTGCACGAATCGGTGCACGCGACGCTGCACATCGACGGGCAGGCCTTCTTCAATGAGAGCCTGGCGAGCTTCGTCGCCGACCATCTCACCCAGCGCTATCTGGTCGATACTCCCGGCGTGCTGCCCGTGCAGCGCGAGGCGTGGCAGGAGCAGCAGGTGCAGTCGGAGAAGATCATCGCCGAGCTGCACGAAGCCTACCTCGAGCTGGAGCGCATCTATCTTTCGGGCGACTCCGTCGAAGTGAAGCGCGCGCGCAAGGCCGCGTACCTGGCCGCGCTGCGCGGACGCTTGCAGTGGAAGGGCCGGCTCAACAACGCAACCTTGATGGGCCAGCGCACCTATAGCTCCGGCAGCAAAGGCTTCGACGCGCTCTACGCGGCCTGCCAGGGCGACTTCCGCTGCTTCTTCGATCGCCTGCGAAAGCTCAAGGCCGCGGACTTCCCCAAGCAGCAGGACGAAGAGTTCGACGCCATCTTGGAGAGCCTCGCGGCGCGGTAAGCCCGCTCAATCACGGGCAGCACACCAGCGCGCGTAGGAGCCTACCCATGCGCTTTGCTAACTTCCGGACGCAAGGAGGCGGAAATGCGCATGCTGCTCGCGTTCAGCCAGATGTACGAGTGGTACCTGTCGCACAAGACGCCCTTCGAGCTGTTGGGCCTCTTGCTCGCGGTCTCGGGTACCGTCTTCGCCGTCCTCTCCATTCGCGACGGCCGCAAGCTCACCGGCGACTTGCGCTCGATCTTCGACCACCTGACCACCAAGCAGATCGGCGCGTTCCCGGTCTACATGGACGAGGTGGAGCGGCTCATCGGCGAGGCGCGCGAGTCGGTGATGATCGCCACCGAGCTTCCCGGGCACGGCGCCTGGGCCGACCGCGGCCGGTACGGTGCGTACGTGAAAGCCTTGGAGAATCGCAAGGCCGACCGCGTGCGGCGCGGACATGGGCTCTCGGTGCAAGTGCTCAGCCTGGAGACGCAGCAGCGCGAGAAGACGCTGCACGATCGCTTTCCAGAATCGCGGTGGCGCGAGTACGTGAAGAAAGGCAGCTTCGCGCACAGCCGCAGGCTCTATGAAGAGCTGGAGAACTGCAGCATCTCCGAGACGCGCGCGCTTTTTCTCGACGAGATCTCGGCGCGGCAGGAGCGGGCGCTGCACTCTGACCTGCGCTTCGCGGACCGGTGGCAGTACCGCGGGGTGATGCCGATCTATCTCTGGATCATCGACTCCGAGCGGGCGGTCTTTGCCATTCCCAGCTTCGGCGGCGAGCCGACGGAGTACGGCTTCTACACGGAAGAGGCCGGGCTGGTTCAGGCGTTGCTCTCGGTCTGGGCGCGATATCTAGAGACCGCGGAGGAGCTGGGTGCGCAGCCGGTGCTGGTGAAGACGCGCAGGTAGCGCCGTTGGCTGCAGTCAATGGTCATCGAATCGGCCATTGACGGCGCGCGCGGTACCACAGGCTGCAGGCGGTGTCCGTTCGCGGATCAACCGTCGTGGCGCGGCTGCATCGCACTTACGGTCCCTCCTGCAAACGCCGCTTCGGAAGCGGCTCTTCCAGGAGGTCCAAGTGAAATCGATTGCTTTGATTGTCAGTGTCTTGAGTCTCGCCGCGAACGCCTCGTCGGATGACGGCCGCGGCCGCCCGAGCATGGAGTGCCACGACGTGCACGCCATCATCATCGACGCGCAGGCCACCGGGGGCTGCACCACCGGGTTCTGCGCCGCCGGCAACGTGAGCGGCAACCTCGGGCTCGACGGCACCACCTTCTACACGCTCGACGGTTTCGTCCCGGGACCTTCGACTGCGCCGGGCTTCAACACCTCGAGCGGCATCCTGGTCTACACCACCCGCGAAGGCACGCTGACCGTGCGAGAGACCGGCACGGGCGACATGGGCGCGGCCGCGCAGAGCGGCATCGGCGCCTCGTTCGACCAGATCCTCTCGGGCACCGGCCGCTTCGCGGGCGCGACGGGCACGTTCTATCTCGCGCAGTCGGCCGGCGGCGGCAAGTTCACCGCCATCGTGACCGGCGAGCTCTGCCTGCCGCGCTGACTTCACAGTAGACTTGGCCAGTGACCCCACTGCATCCACGTCTTCGCCGGCTGGCGATCGTCCTCGGCGTCTGGACGATCGTCGGCCTGGTGAATGCGCTCTCCATCTCGCTGCGCATCGCCTCGGGCGAGTTCACGCCGCGGCTCGCGCTCTTCTC
>DATBAA010000717.1:0-3278 GCA_036271755.1 Myxococcales bacterium
AGCGCCACCCAGCCGATCTTGCGGGCGATGAGATCGGCGAAGATCTCTCCCGCCACGCGCCGGACCGCCTTCAGGCCGCGCAGCATCGAACGCTGTCCCTCTCGAGGTTCTTCCGGCCTGGGCCCCTTGGCGGGCGGCTCCTGCGCGGTGCCCGACACGGCCGCCTCGAAGCTGGCCTCGAGATCCTGCCGCTCGCGGTGCACCTCGTCGATGAGCGCGCCCTCGGCCCGCAGCCGGTCGAGGATTCGATTCAGGCCCTGCAAGTCGTGGTGGGTGACCAGCACCGCGTTGCCTTCCAACGGCCGCACGCCTTCGAGGGCCTTTTGCAGCGGCGCGGCCAGCACCACCACGCTGGCGCCGCCGTCCTGCTGCTCTTGAATGAGCTCCTCGCGGACCACCCGGCCTTTGTGGAGGATGGCGATGCGCTTGCAAATGCGCTGCGTCTCGGAGAGCAGGTGTGAATTGAGGAAGACCGTCCGTCCGCGCGCGACCTCTTCCTGCAGAACTCTTCGCACGAGGGCGCGGCCCAGCGGATCGAGACCGTCGGTGGGCTCGTCGAGGATGAGCAGCTCGGGGTCGGGCAAGAGCGCCAGCGCCACCAGCGTGCGCTGCTTTTCGCCTTTGGAGAGCCTCCCCGCCGGCCGGTCGAGCAGCCCCGAGAGCCCAAGCCGCTCCAGCTGCTCGAGGCCGCGAGCATTCGCGCTTCGCGGCAGCCCGCGCAGCTGCACAAGCCTCCGTGCCAGCGCGCGCGGCGAGGCCGTGGGTGCCAGCTCGGCGGACTCGGGCACGAAGCCGATGCGCCTGCGCACTTCGGGATCGTCCGGCCGCTGCCCGAAGATGCGCACTTCTCCCTCGTCGGGCTGGGCGAGCCCGAGCAGCAGCTTGATGAGCGTGGTCTTGCCCGCGCCGTTGGGTCCGGCGAGCCCGAAGCAGTCTCCTTGCGCGACCTCCAGCGAGACGTCGCGCAGCGCCTCGTGCCGTTGAAAGATGCCGTAGCGTTTGACCACGCCCCACAGCTGCAGCGCCGGAGTCGCCATCTCTTTCGCCCGCGGTGGCTCTTGCACGCTGCTCCTCTACGGCCGGCCAGCGCGAAGCTTTCAATCCGCGGCGCTTTATCCCTTGAGGGCCGAGCCGACGATGCCGGGGAACTTTGCCCAGCTCTGCGACGGCTCGAACGCGGCCAGCTTGGCGCCCAGCACGTGCGCGTTCTTGTGCGTGGGGAAGTACGGCAGCTTGGGGTTGGGAAAGCCCGTGACCGGATAGCGCACGACGCACTTCTCGATCTTTTCCAGCATGGACGTGTTGTGCACGAAGCCGCGCCCGCTCTGGATGTTGGTCAACGTCGAGCCCACGTGCGCGCCCCACGGAGTGCCGCCCAGCACGAACGCGATGGCCGGCCAGATGTTGATGCCGATGGCCCCGTAGCGCAGCTTCGCGATGGCGTTTTCAAAGGCGGCATTCACCTTTGGGTCCTTCAAGGTCTTGGGGTGCACGACCACGCAGGCAGAGAGCGTTCCCCACAAGCGGTTGTTGGCGAACTCGACCGCCTGCTCCAGGAAGGCGACGGGGTCGTCGGAGGCGAGCTCGGTCTGGGAGATGATGGAGCAGAACGGCTCGGTGGTGAAGTTGCGCTCGTTGGTATCGCTCGCGTCCAGGCCTTTGACGATGGTCCAAGGCAGAGAGCCTTCGGGAGCATTGCCAATCTTCAGCACGTTCTTGTGGCCTTCGGTAAGTTGCTTGTAGCGATCCATCGCGCCCGGATACCAGGCCTTGCGCACCGGCGCGCTGCCGATGGCCTTCTCCAGGCCGCCAAAGAGCTCGTCCGTGCGGCTCCAGCCTTTGGGCGTAATCAACATCTTCGCGGCGTTGCAATTGAAGGACGCGTTGTTGGTGACCTGACCGCCGATGTTGTCGGCCTGGAAAGCCAGCTCGCCCGCGCTATAGGGACCGGGGACGACCAATACCGGAGAAACATTGCCCAACTCACTGGTGATCTCTTTGTCCAGTATGGGCTGGTTGCGCGCCATCCGCTCGGCGCGCTCCTTGCCGGGCGGGCCCCAGACGATGGCGTCGTGCGTCTTGTCGCTGCCCGTGATGTGAATCTCGTCGACGCCGGCGTGCTTGCAGAGATAGCTTCCCTCCTCGGCGCCGCCGTAGACGACCGCCAGCCAGTTCTTTTCAATCAGCTCTTTGAAGGCCTCTTCGATGAACGGGCCCACGTAGGCGTTCACCGGGTTCATCTTGAGGATGCAGACCTTGCCCTCGCTGAACATCTTGGTGACGACGTCGGTGGGCGGAATCGAGTTGACGTTTCCGGCGCCGAGAATCAAAGCCACGCGGCCTTGCGCGGCGTCGAAGTCGGGACCCTTCTTGTAGAACCTCGCCCGGTCCTCGAGGTCCTTCTCCGTCGCGCCGGCCTCCAAGATGGTCTCGCCGGTGAGGCCGCCGAAGAGCAGCTTGTCGAGCGTGGTCAGCGGGTAGACCTGCACCCGCAGCTTGCCGTCGATGGTGCGGTCGACCTTGCCGATGGGCGTGTTGCGTCCGGCGGCAATGGCCTCCAGCGCCTCGGCCGTGAGCCGCAGGATGCGCAGCGTGACGTAGGGTCCGGAGAGCCACTCTTCGCCCTCTTGCGGAGTGCCCGGCGCAATTCCCTTGGCGGCCACCGCGGCGCGGACGCTGCGCTCGGACACGCGCGAGAAGCCTTCCAGCATGCGGCGGGCCACGGCGGCCTTCTGCGCGACGGGCAGCTTCACCCAGCTCTTCGAGCCCTCGCGGAGCCGGCCCACCAACTCGTCCAGACGGCCCAGCCCGGTGCTCTTGGGGAAATCGATTGCCTCAGCCATTGGATGCCTCCAGCTTTCAGGCCGGGCACTCTACGCCTCTTCTCAAGGAGCCGCAGCCTGCGACTGCGCTCCAATGGTCACCACGCCAACCTCCTCCATCTCGCGCGGCGTTCCCAGGCGCAGCGTCAGCGTCTGCCGCTTCTCGTCAGCGCGGCCCCAGTTGGTGAAGACCGTCGCCGTCACGGTGGCCGGCCCGACGAGCGTCTGCTGGTGCGAGCCGTAGTAGTGCACCTTGACGCCGTACTGGCCATGCATCGCCTTGCGCACCAGGTACTCCTCGGGTCCGTAGCCTTGCGTCATGTCGCGCGAGACGATGCCGCCGATGGCCGTCTTGTTGTGCCCGTAGAAGGCGTGCTCGCCGCTGGGCTCGAAGAGGTGCAGGTCCACGTCGGTCAGGTCCGCGTCCCAGGCCAGCGAGACGCGCAGGTCGACGTC
>DATBAA010000718.1:0-2788 GCA_036271755.1 Myxococcales bacterium
CATGAAATCCGCCGGCGCCGGCTGAAGCTTGGCCAGCGCCGTCTCCAGCAGCTTCACGCAGCCGCGCGGCTGGTTCTGCACGAAGGCCTTGTGGCAGGCCGCGGTCACCTGGATGAGTCCTTGCACGAAGAGCCGCGGTTCGCCGTCCAGCGACAGCCACAGCTCTTCCCACGCCTCGTGCGCCTCGAAGAACTCGCCGCGCGCGTGCAACGCCACGCCGGCCGCCAGCGCCGAAGAGATGGGCTCCACAGGGAGAGCATAGCGCGCCTCGAAATCGTGGGCGCGAAGGTCAGGGTGTACCAGGGGCCCGCGGGGCATTTCTCCCCACGCGGCCTCGGCTACCGCGGCGCCAATAGCTCGGCCGCCGCGGCCTGCAGCTTCTCGTCCAGGTCGTCGATCGACTTGCCCGACGCGACGCCGGTCGAGAGCAGCCGGCCCTCGTGCGTCTCGTGCAGCTTCAAGGAGATCTTGTAGCGGCTGCCCACCTTCAGCACCTCGCCGCTGATCACCGCGTCCGCCCCGATGCGCCGCCCGGTGTCCACCTCGCACTCGCCTTCGCAAGAGGCCGCGTCCTTGCCCGAGGCCTGCAGCAGCACCAAGAGGTTCTCGCGCGTCATCACGTCCATCCGCGGAGCCGCCCGCAGCGTGGCCCCGCGCACGACGTCCGCGAAGTAGTGCACGTCCTCCTTCGACAGGTCCTTGGCGAAGTTCTGGAAGTCGAGCACCGCCAGCTTGCCCTTGTCGAGCAGCGCCTTTCGCCCGGGCATCGCCTGCGGAGCGGGAGCGGCGCTGGCGGTCGTGCGCGGCGGCGGCGCTGTCTGTTGCGGCGGCCTCTGCGGCCCCATCAGCTCTGGCTCCTTCGCCGCTTCCGTCTCGGGCGAGGGCGAGGTGATCTCCAGCCAGTCCACCTCCTTGAAGTCGCTCCAGGCGCGCGTCGGCCCGTCGATGGCCAGCGGCACCAGCAGGATGGAGTCGAGGATGATCCACCCCACGCCGGGCCGCGTGTCGAGCGTGGCCTCCACCGTCTTGCCGCCGGCCCGCAGGTTCAGCTTCTGGGTCGTCTTGTCGATGGTGCCGACGTAGTGGGTCTGGCCATCGCGCTGCGCTCCCTGATTTTGGAGCACGACCGGAGTCCCGCCGATGTCCGCCTGCAGCCCTTCAGGGCCCAGGATGTTGATCTGACGGGAGTTGCCTCGCATGATCGTAGCGCAGGCAGAAGAGAGAAAAAGCAGCGATACGAGTAGGCATGCGCGCATGTAGGCCGCTTTATCGCACGAGGAGGCTCCGGCCTGCCATGGCCTTGGGTTGGGCCAGTCCCATCATTGAGAGCAAGGTCGGAGCCACGTCGGCCAGGATGCCGTCCGGCCGCAGCCGCGCGCCCTTCAGCGCCGGGTCGCACAGATAGATGGGCACCGGGTTGAGCGTGTGCTGGGTGAAGGGCTCGCCGGTCTCGTAGTCCACCATCTGCTCGATGTTGCCGTGGTCGGCCGTCACCACCATGGCCATGCCCGCCGCCTGCGCCGCCTTCCACAGCCGGCCGACGCACTCGTCTACCTTGGCGACGGCCTTGCGAGCCGCCTCCATGACGCCCGTGTGGCCCACCATGTCGCTGTTGGCATAGTTCACCAGGACGAAGCCGAAGCCTTGCTTCAAGGCAGTTTCCAGCTTCTGCGTGACCTCTTCCGCGCTCATCTCCGGCTTGAGGTCGTAGGTCTTCACCTCTCGCGGGCTGGGAACGAGGATGCGCTCTTCGCCGGGGAAGAGCACCTCGCGGCCGCCGTTGAAGAAGAAGGTGACGTGCGCGTACTTCTCCGTCTCTGCGCAGCGAAGCTGCCGCGCGCCCGTGGCCGACACCAGCTCGGGCAGGATCTCGTGCGGCTGGTCGGGCGGATACGCCACGGGCAGCTTGAGCCTGGCGTCGTACTCCGTCATCGTCACGTACGATGAGAGCTTGGGCGCCCCGAGCTTCTGCTCATCGAAGGCCAGCACCCGCGTCATCTCGCGGGCGCGATCGGCACGGAAGTTGAAAAAGACGACGCTGTCACCGTCGCGAATCAAGCCGCGCGGCGAGCCGTCGGGCTGCACCACCACCGTCGGCTGGATGAACTCGTCGCCCTCCTTGCGGCCGTAAGACTCTTTCACGGCCTCGACGCCGCTCTTGGCCTTGAGGCCCTCGCCGTGGACCATGGCCTTGAAGGCGCGCTCGACACGGTCCCAGCGCTTGTCGCGGTCCATCGCGTAGTAGCGGCCGGAGACGGTGGCCACGGACGCCCGCATGCCGTCGGCCGATGATTGCCGTGACAAGTAATCCTCCAGCTGCTGCACGAAGCGGACGCCCGAGCTGGGCGAGGTGTCGCGCCCGTCGGTGAAGGCGTGCACGAAGACCTTCTTCACGCCCTCGCGCTTCGCCATCTCCACCAGCGCGTTCAGGTGCTGCTGCGAGCTGTGCACCCCGCCGTCCGAGACCAGGCCCAAGAGGTGCAGCGCCGACCCTTTGGCCGCGGCCAGGGCTTTGCGCAGCACCTCGTCGTGAAAGAACTCGCCGCTCTCGATGGCCCGGTTGATGCGCACCAGGTCCTGATAGACGACGCGGCCCGCGCCCAGGTTGGTGTGGCCCACCTCGCTGTTGCCCATCTGCCCTTCGGGAAGCCCCACCGCGAGCCCGCTGGTCAGGAGCCGCGAGACGGGAAATTCGCGCTCCAACGCATCGAGGTTGGGCGTGCCCTGCTCGGCGATGGCATTGCCGTCCTTGCGCGGATTGAGACCCCAGCCGTCGAGCACCACCAGG